>NZ_JBMPPD010000024.1:0-74909 GCF_049339825.1 Undibacterium sp. RuRC25W
ACACAACAGGAGATTGATCACGCCATGAAAAGACTGAATAATCGACCAAGAAAAAGATTAGGATACCTTACACCCAATCAGGTATTCTTCAAAAATACGCTTGCACTTCAAAATTGAACTCGCGAAACTTTTAAAAAAAGCAAAAATTGTTTAGCGGACTTTGAAAATATTGGCGTTGCGCAGTCTGTCGATAAATTTTAAATGTGATAAGTTTCGGTATTGGAGTCAAATTGACGGTAACTGGTGTGTATTGTCACTTACCTTTGTCTGTCGAAGACAATGTATGGTATTGAATGACCTAAGGATTGATTGAAAGAAGCTTGATATGAATAAAGTTGTGAATGCGATTTCTCGTCGTATACCTTTTAGTTACGTTTGGATTATTGTTGGCATTGTGTTTCTTGCGCTGTTATCAGCCGCTGGAATCAGGGCAACTCCAGCGATTATGATTTTGCCGCTGGAGCATGAATTTGGCTGGAGTCGAACCACGATATCATTGGTTATTTCTATCAATATCGCTTTGTATGGTTTGATAGGCCCTTTCTCAGCTGCTGCGATGCAAAGTTACGGTATTCGCCGGATGATCCTTGGTGCGATGGGATTGCTTGCAATAGGAACGTTACTCAGTACTTTCATGACAATGCCTTGGCATATGATGGTGGCATGGGGCGTTGTTGTCGGCGCTGGTAGCGGTGTCGTAGCCAATACCTTAGCGGCGACGATTGTCGGTCGCTGGTTTGAGACTCGTCGAGGGTTAGCGATGGGCGTGTTGACTGCGAGCGCAGCAACTGGACAAATGGTATTTTTGCCGTTGATGGCGTATATGGTTGATCACGTCGGGTGGCGCTCTGTCGCACTGATGGTATCAGCGGTTGCGGCAATAGCGATCCCGGTGATTGCTATTCTTTTGCCTGAAAAACCTGAGGACGTAGGAATGAAACGCTACGGTCAGCTTGATGACGTAGTGCAAAGATCCATGACGGGTGGCAATCCTTTTCTGGCTGCGTTGAGCGCATTAAAAAGAGCAGTTGGGATTAGAGATTTTTGGCTTTTGTTTTTTAGCTTTTTCGTCTGTGGAATGAGTACTAACGGATACATCGGTGCACATTTTATTGCGATGTGCAATGACTATGGCATTTTGGCCGTCGGTGGTGCAAGTATTCTCGCTGCAATGGGCGTTTTGGATTTAATTGGTACAACACTCTCTGGATGGTTGTCCGATCGTTACAATGCGAGAGTTTTATTGTTTTGGTATTACGGCTTGCGTGGTATCGCTTTGATTTTCTTGCCGCAGGCATTTGGACTCAGCTATTTCGGCTTGCCGATCTTTGCGATCATCTATGGTCTGGACTGGATTGCCACTGTGCCGCCGACGGTGCGCCTCGCCAACGATGTTTTCGGAAGGGCTGCTGCACCGATTATTTTTGGTTGGGTCGTCGTCGGACACCAACTTGGTGCAGCCAGCGCGGCATTGCTTGCAGGTTACATGCGTAATAGTTTAGGTAGCTATACCGCATCGTCAATGATGATGGGTGCAGCTTGTATTGTTGCCGCCGTGATGGTACTCCGTATCCACGGACAGAAGCATCATACCGATGAGCCAGCTCCGGCCTCGGCAGTAGGTTGACTCAATTGAGAAGCCTTGCGTGATTTCAATGTGGTGTTATGAATGAATTGGTGTTGCTTAAGGTACTCCAATTCATTATTAACTCCCTAAATCGATTATCTTCGTTGGGTGTATGGCATCTAATTCATGATAAGTCGAGATGACCCATGATTGATTCCTCAATGACAGTAATTGGTTTAACGTGGTCGTAAAAAATTGTATTGAAAGCTTGTCGACCCCCGCAAAAGCGTCATCAAGCAGTGTGACTGGTTGTCGGGCAGATAGCGCAGCAGCAAGCCAGACTTTACGTTTGGTTCCTGTTGATAGCATGAAAAACTGTTTATCAAGATGTGGCAATAGACCCAAGCCATTGACTGCAGCGACTAACAAGTCTTGGTCAAAATTTTGATGGGCTATCGATAGAGTCGAGAGAAGATCATTGACGATGAACTGATCAAAAATTTGTTTTTTAGTGTCAACCCAAAATATGTTTTTTTGATATTCCAGACGATCTGCCTCCAGACTGACGTTATTGATTGCAACATCTCCATGGAGAATCGGCAATTCTCCTGCAAGGATATTAAGAAAACTACTTTTACCGCAACCATCTCCCCCTGTTAATATCGTTAAACCATGATAAATATCGACAGATAAAGTATCAAAAAGTGTTTTTTCTGGGTAGTGAAAAGTCACTTTGTTTACTTGTAGGATAGGGGTTGTGTTCATGGCTCGACGATTCTTAATGCGTGGGGAAAGTGAAAATATGTCGCACATCGGCGAGTAATAATGAGTTCGGTGTATATGTGGTGCCGTTTTTCAGTATTCTTTTTGAATCAGAATAAGGACATCGTCTTAATCAAAAGTTTAAGTGTTGAAGTTTATCCCAGAGTTTGCACGTACCTAATTGCATCTATTTAATTTGACTTCTTGAATTGATGCAATTTTTCTAGGATTGGATTCACCACGGTTGTCCAGTCGCCCTGTTTTGTTTGCCTGAATAACTCCACTGTGGGATACCAAGGGCTCTTGTTTGTATTAAACATCCAACGCCAGTCTGGGCAAAATGGAAGCATGACCCACGTCGGTTTCCCCATAGCAGCCGCAAGATGGAGAATAGAAGTGTCAACGGAGATAACAAGGTCAACAAGGTCAATTAATGCAGCAGTATCGCTAAAAGACTTTATCTCGGGACGATGAATAACTGTCTTTTCGATTGAGTTGATAAAATGGGCACTCGCCTCCGTCATATCTTTTTGTAACACAATGAATTCAGCGTCGAACTCTAAAATAGTTTTCAAGTGCTCTACACCGATTGATCGATTATGATCGTTTGTATGTTTTGGATTGCCTGACCAAGTCAGTCCAATACGCATAGGACGATGGTTGGGTCCGATTGTGTTGTTCCATTTTTCACGTAATTCAGGATCGCTGTTTAAGTATGGAACGGTATTGGGGATGGTGTCAACGGTCGTCCCAAACGCTAATGGCAAACTCATTAATGGACAGTGATAATCGTGGGGAGGCGGAGTTCCTGATTCGCCGATGACATGTGTCACCCCAGGAATTGATTTGAGCTGTTGCATTAGCACGACCTGAGCCGCTAATACCACTACGATAATGCTCTTTGGTCCCGCATCAGAGACGAGTTTGACGTAGCGTATAAATTGAAATGTGTCACCAAAACCTTGTTCAGCAACAAGCATGATTGTCTTGTTATTGAGACTTTCAAGGCGGTTCCACCTTGGACTAGTCGTCTTAATTTTGCCGAGACCTAAGCGTTCCAATTGCCAGCGACTCTCGAATTTTTGCCAGCCAAGACGGAAATCACCCCTTAAAAGCCTGATGATTGATTCTTCAAACCTAGCGGCTATGTAGTCGGGTTTGATCTCCTGAGCGCGTTCAAGGAGTCGGAGTGCTTCTTCGAAATGGTTGACAGATAAATGCACTGCCGCGCGGTTGTAACATAGTTCCGGACTTTCGTTAATCAGCGATTCTACTTTGTCATAACAGGTCAGTGCTTCGTCAGCTTTTAGTAAATAGGCTAATGTGTTCCCCAAATGCATGTAGAGATCAGGAAAATCAGGGTATAAGTTGATACCTTGTCGGACGATAGTCTCAGCTCTTTCAAGTTGTCGACATGAAAAAAGTGCCAGACAAAGATCGCGATAGACAAACGGTTGGTCTTGATTAATCTTTAGAGATTTTTCAAAGTATTGAACAGCACCTTCATAATTCTTATCAGCTAACGCTATAGTCCCCAAAAGGTAATGCGAGTCTGCAATCTCAGGTGCTAAATCGATTGCTGTTTTAAGATAAGTCTCAGCTAGTTTATATTGCTTTAAACCGCAATAGATATGCCCACACATTACGTGTGCTGTAGCTATCTCTGGTTCTAATACAATCGCTTGTTTGTAGAGATCAAGCGCTTTCATCGTGTTGCCAGCGCGGATGGCAACATCAGCTTCATGCTTAATTGCAGCAGCATCTTTTTTTTGCAGTGCTTTATATGTTGTCGATGTCTGATTTGTTGCGGGAAGAAGATTCTTCAGAAATTTAAACATGGCAGCAGTGTGCTTTCTTAGAGTCTGGTCATAATCATTGTCGTCATCTCGTCCGCAAACTCGCGATCAAAATTGGCTTCAATGAGTCGCCATTTAAAAGCATTGCCAAGTTGTGCTTTTTTATAAATATTCAGTTTGTTTGTTTGACCAAAGATATCGACTTTTGCCAAAATTTTCACTAGTACTTCTTTGCGTTTTGGCATTAATTTATTTTTATTCTTAGCTGCTTCTTGTGGCATTTTTTCAATAATGAAATCGGCGAGTGAAATGCCAAACGCCTTTGCCGCTGAGGCATCAAACCAATTGAACATAATCATGGATCTAATAAAGGGTCGAATTGAACGCGAACGAGTAGTTTCAAGAGTATGTTACTCTGCTTCGAAGGTAACTCCCACGCTATAGTTAGTTTGTATTTTACTACATCGGTACTATATATATTCTTTCGGAAACAATTGTTACAGACCGCAAAGCGCCACAAAATGTAACTCTTCATTTCAGCGTCGATATGTGACGCGTGTTACTGCGGGTAGATATTTTTGGCAAAATTCCGGAGGCATTCTGCGTGCTTTGCCTGAGCTGATCTCGATGCAAACCAAGTCCCACTGTGCTCTGAAAATAACCGACTGATCGGTTTCACGGATAAGTTGAAATCGGCGTCGCATATTTAGCTTTTCATCTGTGTCGATAAGCCAAGTAGCAAGAAGAAGTTTTTCGCCAAGGGTTGACGGTAGGAGGTAGTCATATTCGGCATGCCGGATCGCCATTGCGCGATCAAGGCGTTGGTAATCGGGTAATCCTAACCCTAAAGCCTCAGAGTGTGCCCAGCCGATTACTTCGCACCATTGAACGTAGACTGCGTTGTTTGTGTGATGTAATCCGTCAATGTGGGTGGCGTCAGGGGTGCAGTGGATTAAAAAAGGCGACGGAAAATCCCAGCTAAACTCAGTACTCACGATGGTCTTATTTTCTTCCATTTAATCATTCTTTCACATTTTTATCGCTGCTTGTACTTCAATTTCAATTTTGTATTCGGGTCTAATTAATTTCGCGCCAATAGTTGTTCGGGATGGGGTGTGGCCAGGAACAACCCAGTCATCCCAGACAGAGTTCATCAACGCGTAATCGCCGACAGAGGCAAGAAAAATGCGTACCGATACGATCGACGTTTTGTCGCCGCCTTCTTTTTCTAATAGCCGCTCGATGAACATGAGAATTTCACGTGTCTGACCAGTGATGTCGAGGGAGGTGTTTTCTGCAACCTGTCCTGACAAGTAGAGTAATTTCGCGGTCCCCAGATGCACAGCGGTCATCTCGCTGAAACGCGGCCCTACTTCATGTCTGGCAATTTCCATACATTCTCCGTTGTTCTTTGTTGACAACTACCGTTGATCAAGACGTTGCATTTTGTTTTTCAGATGTACGGTTTCTGTTCATCCATCCGCCACCTAGTGATTGAATCAGTGCGACTGTATCTGTTAGGCGATTTGCCTGTGCCTGTACTAAGTTGACCGTCGATTGCTGATAGATCTGTTCCGCCACCAATAACGTTGCAGTGCTGATGTCGCCTAAAGCAAACTGCTTACGCGCAATAGTAACGCTCTTCAAGCTGGCTTGCTCGGCTTTGTATGCGGCAGCATAAGCGTTGGTGTCGTGCTGAATCGCTTGCAAAGAGTCAGCGACGTTTTGGAACGCACCAAGAACTATTGCGCGGTATTGTGCTGCTGCCTGGTCATAGGCCGCTTGTGCTACAGCTTGTTTATGTTTCAGCGCACCACCATCAAATATTGGTTGCGTGATATTAGCTGCCAGATTCCAGAATACGCCACTGGCTTTGAGTAGGTCTGAAAAGTTTTCTGCAGCGCTGCCGTAACTGGTTGCGCCAATCGAAATAGTCGGTAGCCGATTAGCGATCGCAATACCAATTCCAGCACTAGCGGCATGCATTTGCTCTTCTGCAGCACGCACGTCTGGACGTTGTTCGACGAGTTTTGATGGTAGCGATAGTGGTAACTCCGTAGGCAGGTGGAGATCAGTCAACTCGAATGTCGCGATGCCGCTCTCATTGGGATAACGTCCGGCAAGAGCTAGGATCAAATCACGTTGAACCGCTAATTGTTTCTCCAACGGGGGAAGTAGTGTTTCGCTGGTGGCGAGCGCGGCTTGCTGTGCTGTAACATCTGCTTGACCAACTTGTCCTAGAGCGAGTTGATGTTCAAACATGTCCAACAGTTGTCTCTGACTGCGAATCACCTCTTGAGTGGCGTGTATCTGACCGCGTAACATTGCTTCCTGAATCGCAGCATTCGTGACGTTACTTGCCAGGGTCAAATAAGCAGCTTCTAACTGAAAACGCTGGTTTTCCTCTAAAGCTGCTTCCGATTCTACTTGGCGTTTATTTCCACCAAAAACATCCATCGAATACGAAACGGAAATCTCAGCTGTTTGTACGTTGTAATAAGTTGCACCGGATGCGGCAGGGCTTGCCAGTGGCTTAGCGACCCGTTGACGGGTAGGGGAATAGGATCCGGATATGGTAGGGAAGTAAGCGGCTTGCTGGGCAGCGGTCGCTTCTTGCGCGCCGCGTAAGGCCGCTCTGGCTGCTTCAATCGTCGGGTTATTCTTTATGCTTGCTTCAACCAAATCGTTCAATGCTTTATTGTGGAATAATTCCCACCACTCAGCTGGAATATCCCTGCCTTGAACTAGTTGTTGGCGCTCAACATGATGTGCGCTATCGACGCCCGATGTTGGCGTGGTGTTAGATGTAGCGCTAGTTGTAACGTACTCGCTTGGTAAAGGTTGTGCCGGACGTTGGTAGTCAGGACCAACCGCACAACCACTTAAGCCGACCACTAAGGCGCTCACTAAAGCAAGTGAGCAGGGCGTACGTTTACAATCGAATGTGTGGAAAGATGTCGTCTTCATTATCTGCTATGCCTTGAATTTTTATTTTCTTTGCTTTCGACAAAGCGCTCTAACGCGAAATAAAATGTCGGCAAAATGAATAGGGTCAATAGGGTAGAGATAATCAAGCCACCGACAACCACGGTTGCTAGATCGCGTTGAACGTCTGTACCAACACCGGTCGCCAAAGCTGCTGGCAGCATACCAAATGATGCCACGGTGGCAGTCATTAATACGGGTCGTAAACGCTCGGCAGCGCCTTTGATTACGGTGTCATGTAGTGAAAAACCGCTACCCCGGACGCGCCGGAAGTTAGCGACCATAATAATACCGTTTTGAACTGATACGCCGAATAGGGCAATAAATCCAACCGCTGTTGCGACGTTGAGTGTTTCTCCCGTCAGATGAATTGCGATTAGCCCACCTAGCGCGGCCAGTGGTACTACACCTAATACCAAAATTGCCTGGCGCAGTTTGCCGAATTGGAAGAACAAAAGAACCCCCATGACCAGCAATACGACGCCTAAAATCACCGTCAACCGCTGTTGTGCACGCTGTTGGTTTTCAAATTGTCCCGCCCACTCAAGGTGGATTTTTTCTTTATTGAATTTGACTTCAGTGTCGATGCGTTGTTGTGCCTCAGCTAAGTAAGACGTCAGATCACGCCCACGGTTATCAATGCGTACAGTCACTTGACGTTCGTTAAATTCGTGGGAGATTGTGCTTTCACCGGATTGCATTTGAATTTTTGCCACTTGTGATAGCGGAATCTTTGCGCCAGTTGAACTGTTCAAAAACAAATTACCTAATGATTCAATATTGCTTTTATTTTCTTTAGGAAATCTAACCGTGACATTATAGGTGCGGTCTTCAACAAACACGGGCGTCACTGGCGCACCGCCAATGCCTGTCTGGATCAGATTGGCGATGTCTTGAACATTAATCCCAAAGCGTGCAGCTGCCTCACGGTCGATTTTAATTGCCATTTGTGGAATCGGCGGTTCTTGGAACAGTGATGCAGAAGCGGTACCTTTGATGGTTTGTAGAATATCAACAATTTGATTGCCGATACGACGATTTTCTTTGAGGTCTGTGCCATATACACGTAATACCAAGGGGCTATGTGCACCGCCAATCGCATCGTTTACGCCGTCAATGATTGGCTGACTAATACCGATCGAAAAGCCCGGCATTTGGGTAAAGCGTTTTGTGAGTTTATCGATTAACTCCGCTTTGCTTTCGTGATCAGGCCATTGATCATATGGCTTCAATCCAACAGGCATCTCGATATGGGATGGCGTCCATGGATCTGTCCCATCGTCACTCCGGCCAAGCTGGGTGACGACATAAGAAATTTCAGGGTATTCATGAAGAGCGCGCCGCAATTCAGTCGCCATATCGTTGGCTTTGTCCAGAGACAAGCCAGAAGGTAGCTGTACTTGTAACCACAACGCGCCCTCATCCAATTCTGGTAAAAACTCTCGACCTGCGCTTGCGCCAAGAACAACAACCGCAACTAACGCGACAGCAGCGGCAGTATAGGCAATGAAAGGACGATGTAAGAGCGCGTCTAGTGTCGCGCTATATTTATTCGTCAGCCAGATTAAGGGGCGGTTATGAAACACCTTTTGCGGCTTGCGAAGGGCTGCGAATGCCAACCCCGGAATTAACACGATAGAGCAAATTAAGGCGCCCAGTAGTGCATAACCTACTGTGTACGCCATTGGTGTAAACAATTTACCTTCAGCGCGTTGGAATGCAAACAAAGGCAGATACGCGGTAATAATGATCAGCGTCGCAAAGAAAATAGGGTGCGCTACCTGACTCACGGTTTCCAGAATATCTTCTTCATTCAGTTCTACATCAGGAGCTTCTTCTCGACGTCGTAGAATCGCCTCCATCACAACAATTGCGCCATCGACAATAATACCGAAGTCAATTGCTCCTAGTGAGAACAGATTGGCAGGCATTTTAGTTGCATACATAATGATGAATACCGTCACCAAGGCGATTGGAATAGCAACTGCTGCGACAATGGCGCTACGAGGACTGCCGAGGAACAGAATCAGAACAATACAAACTAATCCAATGCCTTCGATTACCGTATGAGAGACCTTGTGCACTGTTAATTTAACTAAGTCGTCACGGTCTATGTAAGGCACAATCTTGATGCCCATTGGTGCCAGACGTTTTTGTAGATATTCTACCTTGGCGTGTACCCCTTCCAGCACTTTGGACGGATTTTCATATTTGAGCATTAATACGATGCCTTGGATCGTATCGGGGTTGGCATCTTTTCCTAAGATGCCCTCACGCTCTTGATGTCCGAACTGAAGCTTACCCAAATCACGGACCAAGACCGGCACGCCATTACTTTGCGTGACGACGACGGCGCCTAAATCATCTAATGAGTGAACCTGTCCGATGCCACGCACGACATAACTCTGTTCTCCGCGCGAGATGCGCCCCCCACCGGCGTTGGCAGAATTGGCATTGATGGCATTGACGACGTCGTTCAATACCACGTTGTATCGTTGCAATTGATTCGGGTCGAGTTCTAACTGAAATTCTTTTGTGAAACCACCAAAGTTATTGACGTCTGCAACACCTGCAACTTGTTTAAACGCTGGCGTAACAATCCATTTTTGCGCTTCTGAAAGCGCCATCAGATTTTTGGTGTCTGATTCGAGGGTGTAGCGAAAAATCTCGCCCGCGGGACTCGATACGGGGGCAAGCGTAGCCTGAACGCCGGTTGGTAATGTCACTTGTGCTATACGCTCATTAACGCGTTGACGTGCAAAATAGTCCTCAGTACCATCTTGAAACACCAGCGTGATTAATGATAGTGCAAACGTACTGCTCGAGCGCGTCGCAACAACACCTGGTGTGTTACTGAGTGCTCGCTCGAGTGGAACGGTAATTTGCTCTTCAATTTCTTCCGCGGCTAGTCCTGGCGCCTGCGTTGTTACCTGGACAGTAACGTCACTGATGTCCGGATAGGCCTCTACGGCCATTTTTGTCCATGAGATATAGCCATAGATACTGACCAAAATAGCGATGACCCATGCCAGATGGCGACGTCTGAAACATAAAGCGATTAACTGATTAATCATTGAGCAGCACTCCTCCGCTGACCACAATTTTGTCGCCTTGAGATAAACCACTTACGATAGCGGCAGAGTCAGCTTCTTCATTGCCGACGATGACAGTTTTGCGCACAAAGGTCCAAGGTGCTATTTCAACAAAAACGGTGATGTTGTCGTTATTCATCAGCAAGGCTGATGTTGGAACGCGAATCTGTTTCGTTTGTGGTACAGAAACGGACACTGTCGCAAACATATTTGGTTTGAGAAAACCGTCTTTATTTGAAGCAATGATACGTGTCTTATTGCGGCGGGTGTCTGGTTCTAAAATCGAATTGACGATATCAATCTTACCTTTGATGACTTTGCCGGGATAGGCGGCAAGGCGGATATCAACGCTTTGTCCCTTGGCGATGGCTTGTAACTGCGACTCAGGTACAGCGGCGGTTACCCAGACGCTGTCGAGATTGGAAATCGTCATTATCTGAGCAGTGGCATCATTGATGTAGGCGCCAGCGGCATTATTTATCGCTGTGACGGTCCCAGCGACTGGTGCAAGGACTTTTAATGTGTGCGATTTATCGTTCGTTTTAGTGTCAACGCCCAGAGCTGCTAACTTTGTTTCTGCACGTTTCATCTCTGCAGATGTCTGTACGACGTTACTTTCTAATTGTTCTAAGTCTTTTGCTGCATTGGCACCAGCTGCATTCACACCTTTGCCGCGTGCTAATGCGGAACGTGCTAATTCCAGAGCGTCTTTCGCTTTTTCAGCATCTGCATAAGCTTGTGCAAGATCCCCGGAGCTGATAACTGCGAGCAATTGCCCCGCTTTGACCGTGTCACCTAATTTTACTTTGACTTCTGCAAGTCGACCCGTTAGTGGCGGTAATACGTAAACGGTACGGCTAGAGTCTGCTTCAACAGCGGCAGGAAAATTCAATATGTGAGGGATGTCTGCCATAGCCACTGACGCGACTTTTAAGCGGTTCCGGAATGGTGATTTTTCAGGGACGATGATTTGTTCACCATGTCGTACTAGCATTGCTTCGGGTGCAGTTCCTTTGCCACCATCCGCAGTTGCTGATGAAACAGTCAGGAGAGCACATATTGCAAACGCCGGTAAAGTCGCTAAGGTCGCCATGCTGATATACTTTTGACGGGGATGGGCACTGAGAGAGGATAGGGTTGCTTTTATGGCTTTGATTGCAATATTGCTCATGCAATTGCTCCTGGTTAAATGCTTGTCTTACTTATCATTCTTCACCGCGTCAAAGCAGAAATAAGGATGACGCCGAATTGTTGTTGCTCGCTATCTGTTGGATACAATGCCAGATAGGAAAATATTGCATCTTGTCGCCAATGTAGAATAAGAAGTTGACTTGTTGATGACATAAGATACATGTCTAAACTGCATAGTTGATTGTTTCTCAAAAAGTTTAATGCTTTTTAAATAATATAAATAAGCTCAAAAAAATAAACAAGTCGTCACATTTTGTAATTCATAGCTATATCGATGCATGAATTTACAATGTTATTGGTGTTTTAAATGTGGCGCACATTATAGGTCAGACGTTTGTTATTCTTCTAAACTAATTGTCACATTAGTTTGCACAAACTACGTTTATAGTGATCGGGTAAGATAGACTTGTCGTTTTTTTCAATACCTGTCAATGGCAAACTATGACCGATAACACTGTCTCAAAGTTTTTCCCACGAAAAATTGTAAGAAACCAAGAGCAAATTGAGATTCAGGTAGCTAAAAATCGTGTCATATTGGTGCAGGCTAATGCTGGTGCAGCGAAAACAACGACGTTGTCTCTTCGTATCGGTGAAGCGTTAGCGAATCATGTTCCACCAGAAAAAATTCTTGCCTTGACCTTCACAAGTGCCGCCCGCGAAGTGATACGCGCGCGCTTGATCGAGCTCGGGGTGAATTATAAGATTGTTAATGAAATTCAAATATCAACATTCGAAGAGTTCTCACAAAAAATACTGCTGAGTATTGAAGGGGAAGTCGAGGGTGGTTCAGTGCGTCAGATAGCGCATACACGTCAGGCGAAGCCCTATGCGTTGCAGGCCTTAAATCACGTCGCACAGCAGTACGCGCAAAAATTTGATTTTCTCCAGATAGAGACACATAACCTCGCAATTGCACAATTTCTCGAGGCGCAGTTAAAGCTAAAAGCGATGATGGTTTTAGATCCTTATTTTGACCTTGATGAGATCGAAAATGTGTTTAGTGTATGGGGAGTGACGGCAACCGAATATCTGACTGCAATTGAGTACGAAAGAATTCGTCGTGGAAAAAAAGATAGCCCGGTTTTTCGTGCTGAATTTGATGCAACCTACGATCTTGCCCAATATTTGCTAGCTTACCCAGGGATCGAGCAACATTTGCCGGAGTACCGTCTCGTCGTCTGTGATGAATTACATGATCTCAATGAAGCGGCTTTCTGTATTTTAAGTAAATTAATTGCAGCAGAGCGGAAGTGTTATTTTGTTGGTGCGGGTGATGAGCATCAAGTGATTCACGCAACGCTGGGCGCAAGTCGTCAATTTTTAGAGACGCGCTTTAAGGCGACTTTCCCGAATCTTAAACATTTACCGTTGACGATTACTTACAGACATGGTCCGCATCTGGCATATGCTATGCGTGAATTTACTGGAAAGCGTATTGAATCATTCCTTTCTAAGCAAACGGATATTCACCTGCTTAGTTACGATGCCCAACCGCATTCCGCAGCGCAGACTGTCATTGCTAGTCTTGAGAAATGGATGGCAGATGGAAATTCGCTTGATCAGTGTGCAATTTTAATGCGTGACCGCGATCAGTCGATTGAAATTGAGAATGCCTTAAGGATCGCTAAGCTGGCCTATAAAACGCCAGCAATGGCGAGTTATTTGCAGTGGGATGAGGTACTTTTCCTGCGCGGTGTCATGGCGATCATTCTTAATGATTTATCCTCCATAAAAAGTTACGAAGTGCGCAATGGTGTGTTGGATGCATTGGCTATTTTTGGCGATTTGAGAATTCCCGATGGAGATCTCGAGCGCGCTAAATATACGGTCGCCAAAAATCCCGAGCTTATTTTTGATTTTTCAAAAAAATATATCTATCAATCTGCTCTTCCGCATGTTCGTGTGCTGGCTGATGTTCTTTCTGATTTAAGTGATCTTGGACCAGAAATGAAGGCGGCTGATATGTTGGCCCGTGTTGTCGACAGGATGAACTTACGTGCAGTTGCCCGCCGTGTCTTTTTGCGGCCTTATGATGCTAGTGTCGTAGAAAAAGCGATTACTGGACTACTGTCGTTTGCGCGCGAGGTGGATGTGAGTCTTGCAGAATTTGCGTTAATACTAAATGACGCAGAAACCTTCGCAACGCGGCAACGTGAAAAAAATGTCGTGACATTAGATGTCGTTGCCAATGTCAAAGGAAAGGAATTTGACCATGTCATCATTCCAAGAATGGAAATGAAGGTATTTCCAAACCCGCTATTTGATACGCTGGACGAACGTCATTTATTTTACGTTGCCGCGACAAGGACAAAGACTCGTTTGACGTTATTAGTGCCTGCCGATGATGCCAAAAGGAGTCCGTTTATTAACGCGATGAAGTTAGCGCAGTTCAAAGCCGAAGCAAATAAAGCGGTTGCACGAAATACTGTAACCGCAGAACCGCCACCATCAGCCGCGGCGCGTCAGTATCTCAAAGTACCTTTTCATGAAAAGGACCACGCAAAAGCACTTGGTGCTCGCTTTGATATGGCGAGAAAGGCATGGTATGTTGAGCCTGGCGTTGATATTAAAGCGTTTTACGCTTGGATCTAGTTAGCTGTGAATTTGTACGTTAATTAAAACGTCGATTGAAAATTTAATTTGAGCGCTAATTGGCTTGCTTCGAGGGACGCTATGGTTTTAGCGGCGTGTACCAAAGTGATTGATCTGTAGTCGGTGTATCTTTTGGGACGAAAGGATTACTTAGCTTAATGAGTCGCCTTCCTTTTAAATTGAGTTTTTCAATCGCCGCCAAATTGTATTTATAGAAGATCCCGTCGAAACTGCCATCTTTGCGCATAATTTGTAAGCCCGTTTCTATCCGTTCCTTCAATTGTTGATCTTTTTGATTAAAAAAGAAGTAGTACGGGAACTGATAATAGAGCAGAAGATTTTTTTCAATAACCAAATTTGGGTAGGTAGCATGGAAACGCTCATACTCGCCAAGAATTTCGCCAATTCCCCTTGGGAACAGATCAAAGCGCTGTCCTGCCAACATTTTACTCAGTTGCGCATAGGGAGCCTGGATGACGTTAATTTTATGTGCATTGTAAATACTGTTATCGAACCAATCGATTCCTTGTCCAATGATAAATTGTCTCAGGTCCGCTTCTGATTTGACTTGATCAAATTTGCTTTGATCTTCTTTTCGTATGAGTGCAACCCGGTAGCCTAATAAGCCTTTTCTGAGAGGAATGCGGATGACGGCAAACTTTCTCTCAAGTTCTTCGGAGGTGGGATTCCAAATGATGTTGATACTATGTGTATCCCGGCTGAGCTCTTCTATCGTACGTTTCTTGGGAACGATGCTTTCGCTTGGTCGGCATTCAAAATCACCATATTTCGATCTAGTTTTTTCCAATGCCGTTCGCAAAATCTCGATGACATCGTTGAATCTTGTATCGTTCTCAATGTCGCCGGCTGAATAGATTACCGTAGTCGTCGCTTTTCCTTGCAGGGAAGCGGTAAGGATGGTGATGGTGATCGTCAACTTGATGAGTGCGCCGTATCGCATGATATTAACAATCTATTCCTATATCTGTTTTTAGTCGACGCATTAATTTAGACAACAATGATGGAAAAATAATTAAATATAGATTGAGAACGATAAGAACAGTGTTTTGTTTTAGACTAATACAGTATTCGATTCAGTGAGTTGATCTCGATTATTAGTGATGTTGCCTGCTGTGTATGTCAGGTACATGACTTCATTGATTAAAAGAAAAATTGTATGAAATACACCCTGTGATCAACATATCTTAATGTGATTTGCTTGTTAGTAATGTTAAATAATGTGGAGAATAATGATGAAAGACCCGGTAGGCAAACCAATTGGACCTAACACGCAGTTGGTTCATCACTCGTATACAGCACCCGCTGGATTTTCAGCGTTTCCGGTTGCTATTCATCATGCATCAACGGTTCTGTTTGAAAGCGTAAAAGCGATGCGAGATCGAAGTTGGCTAGAAAAGTCCTCGTACACTTATGGATTGCATGGTACTCCAACCAGCTTTACGCTTGAAGCCCGTCTGGCGCATATTGAGGGCGGGCGCCATTGTTTGCTCGCGCCGAGCGGACTTTCTGCCATCACCTTAATTGATCTGGCGCTGTTGCAAAGTGGTGATGACGTGTTGATTCCGGATAATGTGTACAGCCCTAATCGCGAACTTGCAAACTGGCTGAGTCAAAGTTTTGGCATCAGTACCCGCTACTACGATCCGATGATTGGAGCGCGGATTGCGGATCTCATTCAAAGCAATACCAAGCTGATCTGGACGGAAGCGCCGGGTTCAGTCTCCATGGAGGTGCCTGATATTCCGGCGATTTGTGCTGCAGCACATGATAAAGGGGTTCTGGTTGCGTTAGATAATACGTGGTCTGGTGGCATTGCATTCCCCGCTTTTGAACGAGGTGTTGATATCTCGATGCAGGCGTTGACCAAATATCAGAGTGGTGGTTCTGATGTCTTGATGGGGGCGGTCATTACTAGGGATGCCGGTTTATATGCCACTCTACAAATGGCTCATATGCGTCTAGGTTTGGGCGTGGGAATGGATGACGCGTATCTGGTGCTACGCAATCTTCCTAGTTTAAAACTCCGCTTTGATGCGCATGACAAGTCTGCGCGCACAATCGCTCAATGGTTATCCACGCGACCCGAGATCAACAAAGTATTGCATCCAGCCCTTAGCGATTGTTCTGGACATGAGATTTGGAAACGCGACTTTAGTGGTGCGGGAGGCCTTTTTTCGGTTTTATTTGATCCCCAGTATTCTGAGGTACAGACGGATCGCTTTGTTGAGAGTCTGAAGTTATTTAAAATCGGTTTTAGCTGGGGTGGGGCGCATAGTTTGTGTGTGCCTTACAGAATCGAAAAGATGCGGAAAAATTGGGATGAGTCTGGAGTGCTAGTGCGTTTTAATATCGGACTTGAAGATGCGGAAGATCTGATTGCCGATATTAGTCAGGCGTTAGACGGCATGTCTGCTCCAATCACGAAGTGATCAGAAAGTGCTTTTATTTAATAAATAGTTGAAAATAAAAAAGGGAAGTTGACGAAGTTGCTTCCCTTTTTTTGCTTGTACAGACCATTGTGTGCTCGCTATCGAGCGGCACGCAATGGTTAATACAGCTTGGCTGATTGACTCTGATTAAGCGGACAACAATTGACGCAATACGAACGGCAAAATACCGCCATGTTTGTAGTAGTCAACTTCGATTGGTGTATCGATGCGCAACAGAACTTTAACATCTTGTGATTCGCCGTTTGCACGGTGAATGACCAGTGTTACTTCTTGTTGAGGTTTGATTTCGTTTTCGATGCCTTTCAGATCGAACGATTCATTGCCTGTGATGCCCAAAGAATCAACGCTATCTGTACCGATGAATTGCAGTGGCAATACACCCATACCAACCAAGTTAGAGCGGTGGATACGCTCGAAGGATCTAGCGATAACCGCTTTCACGCCCAACAATTGCGTACCTTTTGCTGCCCAGTCGCGGGAGGAGCCAGTACCATATTCTTCGCCACCGAAGATCATGGTTGGTGTGCCTTCAGCAACATACTTCATCGCTGCATCGTAGATGGCCATTTGTTCGCCAGTTGGTTGGAACAATGTTTCGCCGCCTTCTACGCGGGAGCCATCTTCCTTCGCTGGGATCATCAAGTTTTTGATACGAACGTTAGCAAAAGTGCCGCGCATCATGATTTCGTGGTTACCACGACGTGAGCCGTAAGAGTTGAAATCTGCTTTCAGAACGCCGTTTTCTTTCAACCATTTACCTGCTGGGCTGGATTCTTTGATCGAACCTGCTGGGGAAATATGGTCAGTCGTGATGGAGTCGCCGAATACGCCCAATGCACGTGCGGCAGTGATGCCTGTCGCAGCTGCTTTTGGTTCCATTGTGAAGTCAGCAAAAAATGGTGGTTCGGCAATGTACGTGGATGTTGGCCAGTTGTAGACTTCACCTTCTGCGACGCCTTTGATGTTTTCCCACAGCTTGCCTGGTGCACCTTTAACGTCAGCGTAGTTATCTTTGAACGTTTTGGAGTTCATCGCGAACTTCATTAATTTTTGGATTTCTGCACTGGTTGGCCAGATGTCGCCCAAGAAAATGTCTTTGCCTTTAACGCGACCAACTGGTTCTGTCATCAGATCTTTAGTCATGTTACCTGCGATAGCATAAGCCACGACTAATGGAGGGGATGCCAGGAAGTTGGAGCGAATGTTCGGGTGAATACGTGCTTCAAAGTTACGATTGCCAGACAAAATGGCAGATGCCACGATATCGTTTGCAACAATGGCTTCGTTCATTGCTGGAGTCAGATCGCCAGCATTACCGATACAAGTGGTGCAACCGTATGCGGTTACGCCAAAGCCGAGCTTTTCGAGGTATGGCAACAGGCCAGCTGCTTCCAAGTACTTCGTTACAACGCGGGAGCCAGGAGCCAGAGATGTTTTGATATGTGGAGCAACTTTCAGACCTGCTTCAACGGCTTTCTTTGCCAGCAAACCAGCGGCCAGCAGTACGCTTGGGTTGGAAGTGTTGGTGCAAGAAGTAATTGCAGCGATCAGCACGTCACCGTTTTTAACTTTAACATTGTCGCTATTGGTGTAAACCGCTGTCAGATCCTCAGCTTTTTTGTTGAAGCCGTTTTCAGATGTTGGTTTGGAGAACAGGTCAGCGAAAGTGGATTTTACATTGCCGATTTCGATACGATCTTGTGGGCGCTTAGGGCCCGCCAAAGATGGAGCAACGGAAGACAGATCCAGAGAGATTTCTGTGGTGTAGTCTATATCGCCTTTTTTCGGAATACCGAACATTTTTTGGGCTTTGAAATAGCCTTCAAATGCATCGATTTCTGCTTTAGTGCGGCCTGTACCTTTGAAGTAATCGATGGTTGCTTCGTCAACTGGGAAGAAGCCCATTGTCGCGCCGTATTCTGGCGCCATGTTAGCGATTGTAGCGCGGTCTGTCAGTGACAGGGAGCGTGTACCTTCGCCAAAGAATTCAACAAATTTACCAACTACTTTTGCTTTACGCAGCAATTCAGTAATGGTCAGGACCAGATCGGTTGCTGTACAACCTTCACGCAGTGCGCCAGTCAGATTTACGCCAACAACGTCAGGTGTCAGGAAGTAGACTGGTTGGCCGAGCATACCTGCTTCAGCTTCAATACCACCAACGCCCCAGCCAACTACGCCGATGCCGTTGATCATTGTTGTGTGGGAGTCTGTCCCTACCAGTGTGTCAGGGTAGTAAACTTCATTTTTCTTCGCATCTTTAACTTTGTGTACGCCGCGTGCCAAGTATTCCAGGTTAACCTGGTGAACAATACCAAAGCCTGGAGGAACTACGCCGAAAGTGTCAAATGCTTGCATGCCCCATTTCATGAACTGATAACGCTCGTTGTTGCGTTCAAATTCCAGTTTCATGTTCAGATCAAGCGCTTTCTTTTCGCGGAAATGATCGATCTGTACCGAGTGATCGACGACTAGATCAACTGGCACTAATGGTTCGATATTTTTTGGATTTTTGCCTTCTTTAGCGGCGACATTACGCATCGCAGCCAGATCTGCCAGGAGTGGAACGCCTGTGAAATCTTGCAATACAACACGGGAAACGACAAAAGGAATTTCATCAGTACGTGTTGCAACTGCGCCCCAGTTTGCGAGTTGTTTAACGTGTTCTTCAGTAACTTTTTTACCGTCACAGTTACGCAGAACAGATTCCAGAACTACCCGAATGGAAACTGGTAGGCGAGAGATTTTTACTCCCAGATTTTTTTCCAGTGCAGGCAAAGAAAAGAATTTACCTTTCTTTGTTTCTGAAATTTTAAAATCTTTCAGGGTTTTGAATGCATCTTGATACGCATTTTGGCTCATGGCTATTCCTTATTTACAAAAATCAATGATCAAATATATGCTTACTGCTTCTTTATTTTGAGCTAGACCCCAACATACCTAGCAATGCTCTCGGTAAGTGGCGTCAATTCCCTTGCTCAACCTGGGATTTATTTTGTTACCGGGGTGGCTTCAGCTGGCGCTTCTACCTTGCTTGCTGCTTGTGTTGCATCTGCCATCATAGGTACTGCGCTGGTACATTCGTTAGCGAGTTGCTGACCCTTGCGTGAGTCGAGCAGCAAGCCTTTTGCTGGGATACCAATCCAGATAAATCCTGCTTTTGGGTTCTCAAAACGATAAGCGCCTGTGGTTGTATCGACACGATGCATTGCGTATAAGCGCTTTTTCCAGCGCATCGCAATATGGTCAATGTTATCGCCGTGTGTGTACATCGTCAAAGAATTGCCGAGTTCGCACGTGTAGTCGTAATTTTTATCCTCATGAACGTCAGGTTCAATTTCATCTGGATCTTGATGTACAGGTGTTGCTACTTTTTTCGCTTTGATCGACGTCTTGGCTTTGCTTTGTACTGGTGTATTTTCAGCACGCGCAGCGAGCGGCGCTAACATAAAGCTGCCCACGATAATTAAGCTCGCGACGCGGGATAAAAGTTGATTCATTCGAGGTCTCCTTCAAGTAAAGCATTTGCCATTTCAGGCAGCGTAATGGCGCAAGATTTAGCGCGTTTTAAAATTGTCCAGAAATAACGATAACTGGCGCGATCGTGTAATTTCCCAGCATACTGAATAGGTGCCCAATTGTTTTCTTTGGCACAATACAGAATCTCAGCCGCAGCAGATATTTCATCATGCTGAGGTGCCATTGCACGGACAATAGGATTAATCTGGGCTGGATGGATGCTCCACATCCGAGTGTAAGCAAATTCAGTTTTTGCTCGCAGGGTATCGTTGGTGACGACAGATAAATCTTGAATGTCGGTGGTCACATTATGAGACGGTACCTTACCGAATCGATGGCAGGCCGCTGAAATCTCAAGCTTTGCTCTGGCAACAAGAGGGTGTTCAAACTGGTTTGGTGACTGCATTGCTGACGAGGGAACTGCGCCGTAATGTGATGAAACAAAGTCCATAATTCCAAACGACAGACATTCAACCTGGGGCAAGGCGGCAATGGCCGTTACGTCAGCGAGTGCGTCATGCGTCTCAATTAAAACGTGGATGGGTAAATTATTTCTTCCGGACGAAAATGCATAGTCATTTATTTGACAAATCGCATTAGCGACTTGATCGGCAGAATTAACTTTTGGTAAAACAATGTATGCAAGCCGTTGTGCGGTTGCTGGAATAATTAGAGATAAATCTTGCTCAAAAGCGTCGTGCTGAATGTCGTGCACGCGTACGCCAATTCGAGAAAATTGATTTTCGGGACTATTGAGAAGTTCACAAACCATTTTCGCGTGATTTGCTTCGCTACCAGTCGCGGCACCGTCTTCGCAATCGAAAGTAATGTCAAATACAGGTCCCAGTGTTTGCTGGAGATCCATGGATTTGCGCATTAATTTTTCCGAGCCCGCATAGTGATCACAAACCGGTAAAAAAGCCGGTGTTAACTGATCCTGAAATAAGGCGCGGGATGGATGCATCAGTTTTAAAAATACAGTAAAGGAGGGCGGTCAAAAATCTCCTGTCCGCCCTTGCCTTGTTTGTTAGCCTACCAAGTGTTTGACGCCATCACGCTCTTCTTGCAATTCTTTGAGAGTGACATTGATGCGTTCACGTGAGAATTCGTCGATTTCCAGACCTTGAACGATCGTGTATTCGCCGTTTTCTGTTGTTACTGGGAAGCCAAACATTGTACCTTCTGGAATGCCATATGAGCCGTCAGA
Organism: Undibacterium sp. RuRC25W; assembly: GCF_049339825.1. NCBI lineage: Bacteria > Pseudomonadati > Pseudomonadota > Betaproteobacteria > Burkholderiales > Oxalobacteraceae > Undibacterium > Undibacterium sp. RuRC25W. Next base: position 21,183 of record NZ_JBMPPD010000024.1, read on the forward strand.
CGGGATGCCCATGGTTGTCCATTTGCCGTTAGTGCCCAATACCCAGTCACGAACGTGGTCAATTGCTGCGTTCGCTGCAGAAGCTGCAGAAGACAAGCCACGTGCTTCGATGATAGCTGCACCACGTTTGCCAACTGTTGGCAGGAACACGTCTTTATTCCAGACTTGATCGTTGATCAGATCTTTTACTGCTGCGCCGTCAGCTGTTGCAAACCGATAGTCTGCATACATTGTAGGGGAGTGATTGCCCCAAACGCACAATTTTTCAATTGCAGAAACTGGTTTGCCGATTTTCGCGGAAACTTGTGACAACGCGCGGTTATGATCCAAGCGCAACATTGCTGTGAAATTTTTTGCTGGCAAAGATGGCGCGGATTTCATTGCGATGTAAGCGTTAGTGTTGGCTGGGTTGCCTACAACTAAAACTTTAACGTTACGTGATGCAACTGCATCCAGTGCTTTACCTTGTACGGTGAAGATCTGTGCGTTAGCTTCGAGCAAATCTTTACGTTCCATTCCTGGGCCGCGAGGGCGTGCACCAACCAGCAGCGCTACGTCGATATCTTTAAACGCTGTCATTGGGTCGCTGTGAGCAGTCATGCCAGCCAATAATGGGAATGCGCAATCGTCGATTTCCATCATGACGCCTTTAAGCGCTTTTTGCGCTTTTTCGTCAGGGATTTCGAGTAATTGCAAAATGACTGGTTGATCCTTGCCCAGCATGTCGCCGTTAGCAATGCGGAACAACAGTGAATAACCAATTTGACCAGCGGCGCCAGTTACAGCTACGCGCATAGGGGATTTTGCCATGATGCATCTCCGAAGTGAGGTAAAAAACGATGTTCAAATTTGATTGAGTCTGGAACGCCAGCGATCGATGTCGAATGATAGCGTTTAACGCTCTGCTCGTCAGCCATATTTGAAGTGAATTTTTCTGTAAAATCAAATATATTTGATTTTTCAACTTTACATTGCTTAAGTTCACGCTATATTACTTTAGTAGGTTGACGAGGTCGCACTCATCAACTGCCGCGCACTTTTCATAATTTTTAAGAAGTTTAGGGGCTGCGGTCTTATGTGTCAATGACTATCTTATGTCTTATATAAGACATATTAGTTAGCTTTAGTTGTAGACGGCGCGGGTGTTTTTGTGGTGAAATTACGACCTATGAATTCAAATACGCCAAATACAAATATCTTACCTGCGAACTCGCCGAGTTCTGGTGGGGGGCTTGTTGGCTCATCCGTCAGTGTGTCTCCGACATTCAGTCCTTTGTATCAACAGATTAAATCTCTGATTACTCAGAGTTTGCAATCTGGCGAGTGGAAGCCTGGTGAGCTTATTCCGAGCGAGATGGAATTGGCTGCACGATTTAAAGTGAGTCAAGGTACCGTTCGTAAGGCAATTGATGAGCTTTCTGCGGAAAATCTTGTGGTGCGGCGCCAAGGGAAGGGTACTTTCGTTGCGACCCATCATGAGGCTAGAGCGCAATTCCGTTTTTTGCGTCTGGCGCCCGATCAGGGAGTTCCGCACTATCCCGAAAATAAAATTATCGAAGTTCGGCGTATGCGTGCGCCGGCAGAGGTGGCGCGTCTATTGGAAATAAAGTCTGGTGACTCGGTTGTTTTCATTCGTCGTGTGCAGTCTTTTAGCGGGGTGCCGACTATTCTGGATGACCTGTGGCTGCCTGGCGTCATTTTTAAAGGGTTGACAGCCGAGCGTCTGAATGAATACAAGGGGCCTATGTATGGCTTGTTTGAGACGGAGTTTGGTACGCACATGATTCGCGCTTCTGAGCAAATTAGAGCTGTTTGTGCGGACGCTGTCGTTGCTGAGTTGTTGGGTATTTCGTTGGGTGCTCCGTTATTGAACGTCGAAAGGGTTTCGTACACCTATGGTGATAAGCCAGTTGAGTTGCGGCGCGGCCTTTATCTGACTTCGCAGCATCATTATCGCAATGAGCTTAGTTGAGTCGTGCTTGTGTTGTTTGTGCGGAAGCACATAAATTGTCGAGATGGGTTTGCATTGAACTTGTGCCTGAACTGTTTTGCTGCTCTTTTGCTGGTCAACTGTCGGCACATATTCAGATTTGGTATTAAGATGACGGTATTTTGAAGGAACGGCGTCAATTTTTGTTGGTGCAATGCACCAAAATGAGCGAAAATTGCATGATTTTGTGTACAGACTAGTTAATGGGGAGATTATTTATGTCTGAAGTAGTGAAAAACAGGCCACGCTATGGTGTGATGCGCCTGATTGATGCAACAGGATACCGATTGCCGCTGGCAGGTATTGTGTCCATCTTGCATCGTATAAGCGGAATGCTGATGTTCTTGCTGTTACCCTTCATTTTGTTTTTGTTGGATAAGAGTGTGACTTCGGAGGTTTCGTTTGCGGAATTGCAGGCATTGACGTCTGGTGTTTTTGTTAAGTTGGTAATCCTAGCGTTAGTTTGGGCATTTTTGCACCATTTTTGCGCAGGCGTTCGTCATCTGATTATGGATCTTCACTACGGTCTTGACAAACATACTGCACGTAAGTCTGCAGTCGGCGTGCTGACTGTCAGTCTTGTGTTGTCAGCGTTAGTAGCCCTGAAATTGTTTGGAGTATTTTAAATGGCAAACAACAATATTGGACCTAAGCGCTTGGTCGTTGGCGCGCATTACGGATTGCGCGATTGGTTAGCTCAGCGTGTGACAGCGATCGTCATGGCGGTATATACCGTCCTGTTGCTAGTGCTGTTTTTGGCAGGGAGTAATTTTACCTACGAGGGCTGGGCGGGAGTTTTTGCTCATCAATGGTTTAAATTGGCCACTTTTTCTGTGGTGATCTGCTTGCTCTATCACGCTTGGGTCGGTATGCGTGATGTCTGGATGGACTATGTAACTCATAGCGTCGTTGCACGTATGGTTTTTCAGGTTGCCACCATTTTGTGGCTGGTTGCTAGTGCTGGCTATGCCGCACAAATTTTGTGGAGAGTATAAAAGTGGCTGCGATTAAATCCACAATTCCTACCCGTCGTTTTGATGCGGTTATCGTTGGTGCAGGTGGTTCAGGTATGCGTGCTTCGCTGCAATTGGCTGAAGCTGGCTTGAATGTCGCTGTACTGTCTAAAGTTTTCCCTACGCGATCACATACAGTGGCTGCGCAAGGTGGTATCGGTGCATCTTTGGGCAATATGTCTGAAGATAACTGGTACTGGCATATGTTCGACACAGTCAAAGGCTCTGATTACCTCGGTGATCAGGATGCGATTGAATTTATGTGTCGTGAAGCACCAAAAGTCGTGTATGAGTTGGAGCACTTTGGTATGCCGTTTGACCGTAATGCTGACGGTACTATTTATCAGCGTCCATTCGGCGGTCATACTGCAAACTTCGGTGAAAAACCAGTTCAGCGCGCTTGTGCTGCAGCTGATCGTACTGGTCATGCATTGTTGCATACCCTGTATCAGCGTAACGTTCGTGCCCGTACGCACTTTTTCGTTGAATGGATGGCGATCGATCTGATTCGTGATGCAGATGGGGATGTCCTTGGTGTTGTTGCGCTTGAGATGGAAACTGGCGAAGTGATGATGCTAGAAGCGAAGCAAACAATTTTCGCAACTGGCGGTGCTGGTCGTATTTGGGCAGCCTCCACGAACGCATTTATTAATACCGGTGACGGTATGGGTATGGCTGCTCGTGCTGGCTTGCCGCTGGAAGATATGGAATTCTGGCAATTTCACCCAACTGGTGTGGCAGGTGCTGGTGTCTTGATTACTGAAGGTGTGCGCGGTGAAGGCGGCATTCTGGTCAATAGCCAGGGTGAGCGTTTTATGGAACGTTATGCGCCGACGCTGAAAGATTTGGCGCCACGTGACTTCGTTTCCCGTTCTATGGATCAGGAAATTAAAGAAGGTCGTGGTTGTGGTCCTAATAAGGATCACGTTATGCTCGATCTGCGTCACATTGGTGCTGAAACGATTCAAAAACGTCTGCCATCGATTCTGGAAATCGCACATAAGTTTGCTAACGTTGATGCTACAAAAGAGCCAATTCCAGTCGTTCCAACAATTCACTACCAAATGGGCGGTATTCCAACCAACATTTATGGTCAGGTTGTTGCGCCTAAAAATGGTTCTAGTGAAGTAGTTAACGGCTTGTACGCGATTGGCGAGTGCGCTTGCGTATCCGTACACGGCGCGAACCGTCTCGGTACTAACTCCTTGCTCGACTTGCTGGTATTCGGCCGCGCTGCGGGTAACCACATCGTTGCAAGCAATCTCAAAGCACGTAGCAATAAAGATTTGCCTGCTGATGCAGCTGATCTGGCCTTGTCCCGTTTGTCCAAGCTGGAAAGCAGCACTGGCTCTGAACGTGTTCAGGACGTTGCTAACGCAATCCGTAAAACGATGCAGCATCACTGCGGCGTGTTCCGTACGGATGAGCTGCTGCAAGAAGGTTACAAAGAAATCATGGAGCTCGATGAGCGACGTAAGCATGTTTCTTTCAAAGACAAGTCCAAAGTATTCAACACTGCGCGTGTAGAGGCGTTGGAATTGGATAACCTGATCGAAACTGCTAAGGCAACGATTACTTCGGCTGCTGCTCGTAAAGAATCACGTGGTGCACATGCGCACCGTGATTATGAAAAACGTGATGATGAAAACTGGATGAAACATACACTCTGGTATTCCGAAGGTAATCGACTTGACTATAAGCCTGTCGTCACTAAGCCGCTGACGGTAGAGACGTTCAAGCCAAAAGCTCGTACATTCTAAATTGAGAAAATGCGCTGTCTGGTGCTGCCAGGCAGTCTATTTATCGTGTGTCCGGGAGGACGCACAAGGAAGATATCATGGCACGTACACTGAAATTTAAAATTTATCGATATGATCCGGACAAGGATGCTAAACCGTACATGCAAGACTTGACGGTCGAGTTGCAAGATACCGACAAAATGTTGTTGGATGCATTGCAGCGTATTAAGGCAGATGTGGATGATTCGTTGGCTTTACGTCGCTCATGCCGTGAAGGTGTTTGCGGTTCTGATGCAATGAACATCAATGGTAAAAATGGTCTTGCTTGTACAACAAACTTAAACGAGTTGATTGAACCTATCGTTTTGCGTCCATTGCCAGGCCTGCCAGTTATTCGCGATCTGATCGTTGATATGACGCAGTTCTTCAAGCAATATAACTCGATTAAACCATACTTGATGAACGATTCTATTCCGCCGGAAAAAGAGCGTTTGCAATCTCCAGCAGAGCGCGAAGAGTTGGATGGTTTGTATGAGTGTATTTTGTGTGCATGCTGCTCAACATCCTGTCCATCATTCTGGTGGAATCCGGATAAATTTGTCGGTCCAGCTGGTTTGCTGCAGGCGTATCGCTTTATTGCTGATTCTCGTGATGAAGCAACTGGAGCTCGTCTCGATAATCTGGAAGATCCGTACCGTTTGTTCCGTTGCCACACAATCATGAACTGCGTTGATGTTTGTCCAAAAGGTCTCAATCCGACCCGTGCAATTGGCAAAATCAAAGAGTTGATGGTTCGTCGCGCTGTGTAATTGTTGAAAAGAGGCGGTGCGATGCGTACCGCTTCTATTTCATGCAACTCTTATTGCTATGTGAAGAGTTGCATGAAATAGAAAGCATTAAAAGAGAAATTAATATGTCAAAGCTAGTGGAAGAGTCTCACCAAAGTGATCCGGTAAAGCGCGCTCGTTTGCGCTGGCGTGCAAGACGTGGCTTGTTAGAAAATGATCTGATATTGACGCGGTTCCTGGATGCGAATGAAGAGAATCTTAGTGACGAAGAAGTAGATGCGTTTAGTCGCCTGATGGAATTGTCTGACAATGTCCTGATGGATTTGATTATGGAGAGGAAGGAGCCTGCTGACGAGGTTGACTTGCCTCATGTGCATGTTTTGCTATCCCGTCTGCGCGTAGCCTGATTAATAAAGTTTTTTTTGTGTTTTTTTGATTAACGACTCACCTCTTATCTGAAGGAAGAGCCATGACTAATTCTGAAACTAAAGCAACCCTCTCATTCTCCGATGGTTCCCCATCATTGGAAATGCCAATTTACAAGGGATCTATCGGTCCTGATGTAATTGATATTCGTAAATTGTACGGTGCGACTGGCATGTTCACTTACGACCCGGGTTTTATGTCGACTGCGGCATGTAATTCTTCGATTACTTATATTGATGGCGATAAAGGCGAGTTGCTGTATCGTGGTTATCCTATCGAACAACTGGCTGTGAATGGCGGCGACTTCTTGGAAACTTGCTACTTATTGTTGAATGGCGAATTACCAAATGCGGCCCAAAAAGAAGAATTTGTTTCTACAGTGACCAAGCACACGATGGTACACGAACAAATGCAATTCTTCTTCCGTGGCTTCCGTCGTGACGCGCATCCGATGTCTGTGTTGGTTGGTACGGTTGGTGCGTTGTCTTCGTTTTACCACGATTCTTTGGATATTAATGATCCGCATCACCGTGAAGTATCTGCGATTCGCCTGATCGCTAAGATGCCTACCCTAGTTGCGATGGCGTACAAATATTCTATTGGGCAGCCATTCGTGTATCCACGCAATGATTTGTCCTATAGCGCGAACTTCATGCACATGATGTTCTCCACACCATGTGAAGAATACAAAGTGAATGACGTTCTGGTTCGTGCTTTGGATCGTATTTTGATCTTGCATGCAGATCACGAGCAAAATGCGTCTACTTCGACAGTACGGTTGGCTGGTTCTTCCGGCGCAAATCCATTTGCATGTATTGCTGCTGGTATTGCATGTTTGTGGGGCCCTGCACATGGCGGCGCGAACGAAGCTGCTTTGAGTATGCTAGAGGAGATCGGTAGTGTTGATAATATCCCTACATTTATCGCTCAGGTTAAAGATAAAAACTCTGGCGTTAAGCTGATGGGCTTTGGTCATCGCGTTTACAAAAACTACGATCCACGCGCTAAATTGATGCGCGAAACATGCTACGAAGTTCTGCAAGAATTAGGTCTGCAAGATGATCCTTTGTTCAAGCTGGCAATGGCATTGGAAAAAATCGCTCTGGAAGACGATTACTTCGTGAGTCGTAAGCTGTATCCGAACGTCGATTTCTATTCTGGTATTGTTCAACGTGCCCTTGGTATTCCAACCGCGTTGTTCACTGGTATTTTTGCGCTAGCCCGTACCGTTGGCTGGATTGCACAATGGAAAGAAATGATTTCTGACCCAGAACAAAAAATTGGTCGTCCACGCCAATTGTTTGTTGGTGCCGAGAAACGTGATGTTGTATCGATCGACAAGCGTTAAGAAAAAAATGCTGGAGATGCTGAATTTATTCATATTTATGTGCGCACTGCAGCATTGAAAAAAAAGCGAGTCATGGCGACTCGCTTTTTTTTTCTACGGTAAATATGCTATGCTTCTGCTCGAAAGTAAATTTTAGATGGTTTTTTCGTTTTAGATTCAAAAAGTATATTGTTTTTGAATGTGTGTTTTGATTCTGAAGCGAGAATAGTTTGAAACAAGCCCTTCCCCACAACTTGATGTGCAATCCGCTAACCGGTCAGGCCGTGTCGCGGAAGGTTAGATTAACCCGCTAATCTCGCGAAACGCGAAGAAAGGTGAGCAAGATGATGCAACAATATAACGCTAACTCGTATCTGTTCGGCGGCAATGCGCCGTATGTAGAAGAACTTTACGAGGCCTATTTGAATAATCCTGGGTCCGTACCTGAAAACTGGCGCGAGTATTTCGATGCGATGCAACATGTGCCAGCAGTCGATGGATCTTCCAAGCCTGACGTGGCTCACGCTCCTGTCATCGCTTCTTTTGCCGAACGTGCTAAGCAAGGTCCTATTCGTACCGTTAGCGCGACTGCTGATGCCGAAATGGGCCGCAAGCGCGTCGCTGCTCAGCAACTGATCGCAGCTTATCGCTTCCTTGGTAGTCACTGGGCGAACCTCGATCCATTGCAACGTCAGGAGCGTCCAAGCTTGCCAGAGCTGGAGCCAAGCTTTTACGGCTTCACAGATGCAGATATGGACATTCAGTTCAATATCAGCAATACCTACTTCGGTACTGAAACAGCTTCTTTACGTGATCTGATTAACTCTTTGCGTGATACTTACTGCCGTTCGATCGGTGCTGAGTTCATGTACATCAGTGATCCGACTGAAAAGCGTTGGATGCAACAAAAGCTAGAATCTATTCGCTCTACGCCAAGTTTTAATGCTGAAACGAAAAAGCATATTCTTGACCGCCTGACAGCGGCTGAGGGCTTGGAGCGTTATCTGCACACACGTTATGTTGGTCAAAAACGTTTCTCCCTCGAAGGCGGCGAAAGCTTCATCGCTTCTCTGGATGAGACGATTCAACGCGCTGGTGAACGCGGTGTGCAAGAAATCGTTATTGGTATGGCTCATCGTGGTCGTCTGAACGTTTTGGTGAATACTTTGGGCAAAATGCCACAAGAGTTGTTTGCTGAGTTCGAAGGTAAGCACGGTGATGATTTGCCAGCGGGTGACGTTAAATACCACCAAGGTTTCTCTTCTGACGTTTCCACCCCAGGTGGCCCAGTTCACTTATCCTTGGCGTTTAACCCATCCCATCTGGAAATCGTTAATCCAGTTGTTGAAGGTTCTGTTAAAGCCCGTATGGATCGTCGTGGCGATAAGGATGGCGCACAAGTATTGCCAATCCTGGTACACGGTGATGCAGCGTTTGCAGGGCAGGGCGTTGTCATGGAAACCCTGAATCTGGCACAAACTCGCGGTTATGGCACTGGTGGTACGATGCATATCGTGATCAATAACCAGATTGGTTTTACTACCTCTGATCCACGTGATTCACGTTCAACTTTGTACTGCTCCGACGTTGTTAAAATGATCGAAGCACCAGTGTTGCACGTTAATGCTGATGATCCAGAAGCGGTTGTTCTAGCAACGCAGATCGCGCTTGATTACCGTATGGAATTCAAGAAGGACGTTGTTGTTGACATTATTTGCTACCGTAAATTAGGTCATAACGAACAAGATACGCCAGCATTGACACAACCGCTGATGTACAAAAAAATTGGTCAACACCCGGGCACACGTAAAATGTACGCGGACAAATTGTCTGCCCAAGGTACGATTCCTGCCGATGGTGGCGATGCAATGGTAAAAGAGTTCCGTGACGCAATGGATGCTGGTAAGCATACCCATGATCCGGTAATCTCTAACTTCAAAAACAAATACGCTGTGGATTGGATTCCATTCCTCAACCGTAAATGGACTGATGCTGCTGACACGGCTATTCCAACTACGGAACTTAAGCGTTTGGCTGAACGTATTACAACCATTCCGGCAGGGTTTAAACCACATAGCTTGGTGGAAAAAGTCTTGGGTGATCGTGCAACAATGGGTCGCGGTGAAATGAATCTTGACTGGGGTATGGGTGAGCATTTAGCTTATGCGTCTCTGGTTTCTTCTGGCTACGCAATTCGTCTGACAGGTCAAGATGCTGGTCGTGGTACTTTCGTTCATCGTCACGCTGTATTGCATGATCAAAACCGCGAGCGTTGGGATTCGGGTACATATATTCCTCTGCAAAATATCTCTGATAATCAAGCACCATTTACTGTGATTGATTCTGTGTTGTCTGAAGAGGCCGTGTTAGGTTTTGAGTATGGTTATTCAACTGCAGAACCAAACACATTGACGATCTGGGAAGCGCAATTCGGTGACTTTGCCAACGGCGCGCAAGTTGTTATCGATCAGTTCATCAGCTCTGGTGAAGTGAAATGGGGTCGGGCATCTGGTCTGGTGATGATGTTGCCCCACGGTTACGAAGGTCAAGGACCAGAGCACTCATCCGCTCGTCCAGAACGTTTCTTGCAATTGTGCGCTGATAACAATATGCAAGTCGTTCAGCCGACAACTGCTGCACAGATTTTCCATCTGTTGCGTCGTCAAATGATCCGTCAGTTCCGCAAACCTTTGGTGATCATGACGCCAAAATCTTTGTTGCGTAACAAGGACGCTGGTTCAGCATTGTCTGAATTGTCGAAAGGCAGTTTCCATACAGTGATCGGTGAAGTGGACGAGAAAATTGACGCGAAAAAAGTGAAACGCGTCATCGCTTGCTCCGGTAAGGTTTATTACGATTTAGTGAATGCACGTAAAGAACGTGGTCAGGCTGACACAGCGATTATTCGTGTGGAACAACTGTATCCGTTCCCACACAAGAGCTTCGCTGCTGAACTCAAGAAGTTCCCAGAAATGACGGAATTGGTCTGGGCGCAAGATGAGCCGCAAAATCAAGGACCTTGGTTCCAGATTCAGCACAACATCTTTGAAAGCTTGGAAGACGGTCAAAAATTGGCCTACGCAGGTCGTCCAGCAAGTGCATCGCCAGCTGTCGGTTACTACGACAAACACTATGCACAACAAAAAGCGTTGTTGGAAACCGCATTTTCCAAACTCAAAGGCTTTGTCCTCACTAAATAAATAACGTGATGCTGCATCATAGATTGATGCAGCATGTAGTTACCCGAATCGGAGAGTAAAAAATGGCAATTATCGAAGTAAAAGTTCCTCAGTTATCTGAGTCCGTAGCAGAAGCAACCTTGTTGACTTGGCACAAAAATGTTGGTCAGTCAGTGGCTCGTGACGAGAACCTGATTGACGTGGAAACAGATAAAGTTGTGCTGGAATTGCCAGCGCCAGAAGCTGGCGTCATCACACAAATCATCAAAGGCGACGGTAGCACTGTTGTTGCTGGTGAAATTATCGCTATTGTGGACACAGAAGCAACTGCATCTGCCGGTGCAGCTGCAGCGCCTGCCGCAGCTGTTGCTACCGCTCCAGTTGCCGCCGATGCAAAATCGTCAGCTGGCGTTGCTATGCCAGCTGCTGCCAAAATTCTGGCTGAAAATGGTTTGTCTGCTGGTCAGGTTGATGGCTCAGGCAAAGATGGTCGCGTAACTAAAGGTGATGCGTTAGCCGCTGTTGCTGGTAAAGCGACACCGGTTGTTGCACCATTAGCTGCGCCTGTCGCAAGCAAGCCAGCATTGCAACAAGTTGCAGCGCCAACATTGGCTAGCCTCGGTGATCGTCCCGAAGAGCGCGTTCCAATGAGCCGCTTGCGTGCACGTATCGCTGAACGTCTGGTTCAATCGCAATCTACTAACGCAATCTTGACGACATTCAATGAAGTCAACATGGCGCCAGTGATGGAATTGCGCAATAAATACAAAGACAAATTTGAAAAAGAACACGGCGTTAAGCTGGGCTTTATGTCGTTCTTCGTCAAAGCTGCTGTTGCTGCATTGAAAAAATACCCAATCGTTAACGCGTCTGTTGACGGTAACGACATCGTCTACCACGGCTATTTTGATATTGGTATCGCGGTTGGTTCCCCACGTGGTCTGGTTGTACCTATTCTGCGTAATGCTGACCAAATGTCTATCGCTGACATTGAGAAGAAAATCGGCGAATTCGGCGCTAAAGCAAAAGATGGTAAGTTGACTCTGGATGATTTGTCTGGAGGTACCTTCTCTATCTCTAACGGTGGTACTTTCGGTTCTATGTTGTCGACACCGATTATCAATCCTCCACAATCTGCAATCTTGGGTGTGCATGCAACTAAAGATCGCGCAGTGGTTGAGAATGGTCAGATCGTTATTCGTCCAATGAACTACCTGGCAATGTCTTACGATCACCGTATTATTGATGGTCGCGAAGCAGTATTGGCATTGGTTGCAATGAAAGACGCGTTGGAAGATCCATCCCGTCTGTTGTTAGATCTGTAATCATTGATCAATGGCTATCAACGTGAACATCGCTGACGACATTCAGCGTTTGCACGAGTTGCATCAGTCGGGTGCTCTGACTGATGCAGAGTTTGCGCAAGCGAAAGAAAAGCTTCTCGGTCAAACAGGATCGGGCGCTTCCTTTAATCAAACCGCGTCTTCGTCGTATGCAAGGGATGAAGATGCAATCAATCAGTTAAACCGTTTCCGTCGCTCGAAGGGCGACCGATGGTTGGGCGGTATTTGTGGTGGTCTGGGAAAATTCACTGGTTTGGAATCCTGGATTTGGCGTTTGATTTTTGTGTTCTTTGCAATGTGCGTTGGTACAGGGATGCTTGCCTACCTATTGGCATGGATTTTTGTGCCCGAAGAAGAGTGATGTTCTTTTATCCGTAGACCAGACATGGGTCTGGTCTACGGATAATAAAAAGATAGTCTGCTTTAAATAAAATTCAGGATAATTTCATGAGTAAACAATTTGATGTCGTCGTTATCGGCGGCGGCCCTGGCGGCTATATCGCAGCAATCCGTGCTGCACAACTTGGTTTTTCTACTGCATGTATCGATGCATGGAGTAACGACAAGGGTGGTCCGGCACCAGGCGGTACATGCACCAATGTGGGTTGCATTCCATCTAAGGCATTATTGCAATCTTCCGAGCATTTTGAGCATGCTGGTCACGCATTTGCTGATCACGGTATTCAGGTCTCTGGTCTGGGTATGGATGTTGCTAAAATGCTCGGTCGTAAAAACACCATCGTTAAGCAAAATAACGACGGTATTTTGTTCTTGTTTAAAAAGAACAAAGTGACTTTCTTCCACGGTCATGGTTCTTTCGTGAAAGCCGATGCCGCTGGTTACGAAATCAAAGTTGCTGGTAAAACTGAAGAGACGATTACAGGTAAGCATATCATTCTTGCAACTGGTTCCAATGCTCGTGCATTGCCAGGTACGCCGTTTGATGAAGTTAACGTCTTGTCCAATGAAGGCGCACTGAATATTGCTGAAACACCGAAAAAATTGGGTGTGATCGGTGCAGGCGTCATCGGCCTGGAAATGGGCAGCGTATGGCGTCGTCTGGGTGCAGAAGTGACTGTGCTCGAAGCATTGCCAACTTTCTTGGGCGCTGTTGATGAACAGATCGCAAAAGAAGCGCACAAACTATTCGTCAAACAAGGCTTATCAATTAACCTCGGCGTAAAAATCGGTGAAATCGTTAATAGCGGTAAAGACGTTACTGTCAATTACACGGACGACAAAGGTGCAGAACATAAAGCCGTCTTTGACAAGCTGATCATTTCTATTGGTCGTACGCCAAACACTAACGGCTTAAATGCTGAAGGTGTTGGCCTTGGACTGGATGAGCGTGGCTTTATCGCTGTCGATGGTGACTGTAAAACTAACTTGGCAAACGTTTGGGCAGTTGGCGACGTGGTCCGTGGTCCAATGCTGGCACACAAAGCCGAAGAAGAAGGTGTTGCAGTCGCTGAACGTATCGCTGGACAACACGGTCACGTCAATTTCAACACAATTCCTTGGGTTATTTACACATCCCCAGAGATCGCATGGGTTGGACGTACTGAACAGCAATTGAAGGCTGATGGCGTAGCATACAAAGCAGGAACTTTCCCATTTATGGCCAATGGTCGTGCACGTGCTTTGGGTGATACGTCTGGTATGGTAAAGTTCCTAGCTGATGCGACAACGGATGAAATTCTGGGTGTCCATATCGTTGGTCCAATGGCTTCTGAGTTGATCTCCGAAGCGGTTGTTGCAATGGAATTCCGTGCTTCTTCTGAAGATATCGCACGTATTTGCCATGCACATCCATCGCTGTCAGAAGCAACAAAAGAAGCAGCATTGGCAGTTGATAAGCGTTCATTGAATTTCTAATTGGATGCTGTTTGATCGCATGCTGAGTTCAAGATACTAAGTCTTGGTGAAATGGACGAGTCGGGTACTCGTCCATTTTTGTTTTGAAACATAAACCCTAAAGCAGGATGTGGACATTGGCTAACGGTGTAGACTCCTTTAATGTGCTGCAAGATAGGCATCGTGCGGCGAGGCCAACATAGCGTATAAACGCAAACTAATGATGTCGGACCCTTCGAGCGATTGTTACTCTTGCAGGGAACGGATTGAAAAAAGTAGATCATGGATGTTCAAGAGTTTTATCAGGACGCGTTAACGCAGCGCGGATTTAAAGCCGACGAGGCGCAGCGGCGTGCAGTCGATCGCTTGCAAGAAGCCTATCAAGAATGGGTCTTCTATAAAGGCAAACGGGCCAACCGGTTGACACGTATGATTACGCGTCCCCAAGTGCCTCGGGGCGTTTATATGTGGGGCGGAGTAGGGCGTGGTAAGTCATTTTTGATGGACAGCTTTTACTCGGTGGTACCTGTCGTCCGAAAAACACGTTTGCACTTCCATGAATTCATGCGCTCCGTTCATCGTCAGTTGGACGAACTTAAGGGTGTTGCGAATCCCTTGGATGAAGTGGCGCGCCAAATAGCTAAAAAGCATCGTTTAATTTGCTTTGATGAGTTTCATGTGTCTGACGTCGCTGATGCGATGCTGCTCTACAACTTGCTCAAGGCGCTTTTTGATAACGGTGTCTCGTTTGTCATGACATCCAATTACGAGCCATCAACGTTGTATCCAGATGGATTGCATCGTGATCGCATGTTGCCCACGATCGCATTGCTCAAAGAGCGGTTAGATGTTCTCAATGTGGATTCTGGTAACGATTATCGCAAGCGGGCTTTAGAGCAAGTGCAGGCGTATCTGACCCCGTTGAACGCAGCAACGGATAAGGCGTTGCGTGACAGCTTTGCGCGCATTGCTGATACAAAAGATGAAGATCCTATTGTTGATATTGAGGGCCGTAAGCTGAAGTCCTTAAGACGTGCTGGTGGCGTGATTTGGTTTGATTTTAATACTTTGTGCGCTGGTCCTAGATCACAAAACGACTATCTAGAGATTGCTAGTCGGTTTCATACCGTTATTTTGTCGTCGATACCCGCAATGTCCGCTGCCATGTCCTCAGAGGCACGTCGCTTTACGTGGTTAATTGACGTGTTCTACGATAATAAAGTGAAGCTCATTATGTCGGCTGAAGTTGTTCCTGAGTTGCTTTATACTCAAGGTACATTGTCGAATGAATTCCACCGTACGGTATCCCGAATCATCGAGATGCAATCCAAAGAATATATGGAAACCGATCAACGTCAACTCGCAGAGTCACTTACCTGATGCTAACTTTTCGTCAAATTATTTCTCGGAGATTCCTGTGTATTTGCCTCTTGACCTCTTCGATGTCTGCATCATTATGCGTCTTTGCGGAGGATGGTAAGCAAGAGTTTATGCAGGTTTCAGCTCTCGTGCATGCCCTTGATGAGCGATTCCCTGCGGGCAGTATTCAGACAAACGATGCCGCAGAAGTTGCGATCAAAGAAAGTGCCGACGCACAGACAAGATTGCAAAACTGGTATGTGGTTTCAGAGCATCATTGTTACAACACGTTCTTTGTTAATGATTGTTTAAAAGAGATTAAAGTTGAACGTCGTGCATACTTGCCAACATTGCAGCGTATTTCGTTGGAGGCGAAAGCATTGCAGCGGCAAATCAAAGTGATGGAACGTGATCGGGAGACCGCCCAAAAACAATCAAAGTAATTGCCTTCTTTGCCGTGTTTGCTTATGTTTATATTCACACGACAGATCATTACTGAGGTTCTAATGATCTATCGTGTGTAGTTGTTACGAACATTACCCTTCATCTTATTGGGTTCCTGCTACTTTGAGTTTGCCCTTATTTCTTCCGCGTCGTTGTTGAAAAGGCGGAAATCTTTCTCTGATCATTTGTAAAGAATTTCACTATGTCCTTCACTAGTCTGGGTCTGTCGCCAGAAACCTTATCTGTTCTTGCAGTTTTAAATTATGTAACGCCGACGCCGGTTCAAGTAGCGGCTATTCCAGTTATTTTGCACGGATCGGACCTCATCGCACAGGCACAAACCGGATCGGGTAAAACACTCGCATATAGCGCGCCTCTGATGCAATCTTTGCAACTGGGAGTTCGTCCACGCACGGTGCAGGCATTGATTCTTGTTCCTACGCGCGAGTTGGCAGCGCAGGTGGCGGCAACGATTAGCTCGCTGGCAGATAGTCTTGGGCGTTCATTTAAAATGGCGGTTTTATTTGGTGGCGTATCAGTTAATCCTCAGATGATGCATCTGCGTGGTGGTGCAGATATTGTCATTGCCACGC
The DNA here is from genome assembly GCF_049339825.1 of Undibacterium sp. RuRC25W. Taxonomy (NCBI): domain Bacteria; kingdom Pseudomonadati; phylum Pseudomonadota; class Betaproteobacteria; order Burkholderiales; family Oxalobacteraceae; genus Undibacterium; species Undibacterium sp. RuRC25W. The sequence continues at coordinate 37,238 of NZ_JBMPPD010000024.1, forward strand.
CAGGAAGGTTGCTCGATCTGATTGCCCACAACGCAGTATCTATTGCTAACGTTAATACATTGGTGTTGGATGAGGCGGACAGGTTGCTGGAGTTGGGGTTTGCGGAAGAATTGGAGCGTATTTTGGCGTTTCTACCATCATCACGTCAAACCTTGTTATTTTCTGCAACATTTGCGCCACGTGTAGAAGCGCTGGCGCAACAAATATCGCAAAACCCTGTTCGAGTAGATGTGCCTGAAACTGAAATTGCTAAGCCTGATATTTTACAGCGGTCTATTTCTGTCGATGTCGGACGGCGGACGCAATTGTTACGCCATTTGATTAAAACGGAAGGTTGGAAGCGCGTGCTGGTGTTCGTTGCAACTAAGTATTCAGCGGATTTGATTTCAACAAAATTACGTCGTCTTGATATTGCGGCAGAGCCATTTCATGGCGAATTGAGTCAAGGGAAGCGAGAGCAGGTCCTAGCTGATTTTAAGGCCTCCCGTGTAAAAGTCGTGATAGCAACGGATCTGGCAGGGCGGGGTATTGATGTGGCTGATTTGGATGTAGTCGTTAATTACGATTTGCCACGTTCTGCGGATGACTACGTTCATCGTATAGGCCGTACTGGTCGTGCAGGGGCGAGTGGATTGGCAGTCAATTTTGTTAGTGCTGAATCGTTAGCTCACTTTACAATCATTTCCAGGAAATGTCACATACGGGTGGAGTTAGAAACGATTCTCGGCTTTGAGGCCCAGGATGTCGCTCCATCGATTGAAGTACCTCTGGATGTCAATGGAGGAGTGAAAGGACGTCGTCCGAGTAAAAAAGACAAACTTCGCGCATTAAATGCACAGCAAAGTTTAAACCCTAAAAATAGTGACAGTTGAATTGCTTTTTTTTGCGTCGGGACGTGATGATTTAGTCTTGATCTTAATTCATTTCAGCTAGTGTTTGATGTACGAAGGCCGATAAAATCAATCTAGCTTGGGGTGGCACATCAATAAATTCGAAGCCATGGCGAAATTCTGCACTATTGTCAGTGGGCGCAATCGAACGCAAGATGGTCTTAAGTGTGAGGAATTCGTCTGAACCAGCGGCGTTGACTTTGAATTTAATGACGCCAATGTCACCTTTTTCTCCGAGTTGTTTTTTGAGAATACCTGATGTACCGCCCATACTTAGATCACCTAGTGTCGCTGCGGCGGTCTGCTCAGGATTGCCGATAGTAACTGATGCGATAATCTTCACCGTGGCACGAGCGCCTTGCCGAATTGTCGTTACGCGGACTTGTTTCGGATAGCTTAAATGTAAATAATCATGGGGTGAATAGACGTATTTGATTAGGGATGCTGTGAACGCATAGGCTTTTTTTCCCGGAAATGCACGGATAATAAAAGTCTGTCCTTCACGCAGCATGACTGATTTGCCATTCGCAAAGGGGGCCGTAAGCAATAATGATTTATTTTTGACAAAGCCAATGAGCTTAACTGTGTAACGTGTTGCAGCTTGGTCATGGGTTTGAAGGTAAAAGGTTTCTCCAACGGTCCAGCGAACACTGTCTAATTCGATGATTGTCTCTTTGTGTAATTCGTCTGCAGATTTTGGTGACGGTGTAGTAGTCGTATTTGTGATCGTTTCAGAGGCCGGCTTCTCAGTTATTTCGATTTTGGAAGGAATGCTGTCCCACAGCATGTCTGCCTCGCAAAATCCAACGTCCATTAAATGATTTAGTTGTTGCTGATCTTCGATTCGTAGGCCGGGTTCGAATAATACCTGCCCATCCTGATTGTAAATAGTCCAATTGATTGTTTGGCCAACAGCTATCTCAGTATGCCTTAACGGCATTAAGCCCAACACTTCATCCATCTGTTTATCCATTATCTATTTGCCGGAATCTTTTGTTCTCAGTATATGCTATTCAAAATTGTAGCAACATTAGCATAGTTAATAGAGCTCGCTTGTATCAATGATAATTTATGTGTAACTATGGTCGGGCTCAAATGTAAAAAAGGCCTGAATTTTTTATATTTCAGACCTTTTTATAACGCATCGCTTTAATTACATTTTATTTATTTGGAGCCTTCAGCTTCAGATTTAACGCAGTCAACAAAATAACCACGTTTCCCATCGACTTCGGCTTTTACGAGGCCATGGCAATCTGTTTCGAAGCCAGGGAATTTCTCATTAAAGTCACGGACAAATCGCAGATAATCAACGATGGTACGGTTGAAGCGTTCGCCCGGAATCAACAGTGGAATGCCCGGTGGATATGGTGTCAACAAGATAGCGGTCACGCGACCTTCCAGTTCATCGATAGATACGCGTTCGATTTCACGGTGCGCCATCATCGCAAACGCATCGGATGGTTTCATCGCTGGTTGCATATCAGACAGATACATCTCAGTCGTTAAGCGAGCAACATCGTGACCTTTGTACGCCTCGTGGATGCCCTGGCACAGATCTTTCAGGCCAGCACCTTCGTAACGTGGATTCGCTGCTGCAAACTCCGGCAAAATGCGCCAAATTGGCTGATTTTTATCGTAGTCATCTTTAAATTGCTGTAGCGCAGTCAGCAATGTGTTCCAACGGCCTTTTGTAATGCCGATGGTAAACATAATAAAGAATGAGTAGAGACCGCATTTCTCAACGATAACGCCATGTTCGGCCAGATACTTGGTTACGATAGACGCAGGGATACCGGTTTCGCCGAATTTGCCTTCTAGTGACAGACCTGGCGTGACAATGGTTGCTTTAATCGGATCGAGCATGTTGAAACCAGCGGCTAAGTTGCCGAAGCCATGCCAGTCATCTTCTGCACGAATAATCCAGTCTTCACGTGAGCCAATGCCATCTTCTGCAAACTCTTCTGGACCCCAGACCTGGAACCACCAGTCTTTACCCCATTCCTGATCAACTTTGCGCATTGCACGACGGAAGTCGAGTGCCTCCAGAATAGATTCCTCAACCAGTGCTGTGCCACCTGGCGCTTCCATCATCGCTGCAGCGACGTCACATGAAGCAATGATTGAGTATTGTGGCGATGTCGACGTGTGCATCAGATAGGCTTCATTGAAGCTGTCTTTGTCGAGTTTGCGCGTCTCGGATTCGCGGACCAAAATTTGTGATGCCTGAGAAATACCCGCCAACAATTTATGTGTCGATTGGGTCGAGAAAATCATTGAGGATTTCGCACGAGGACGATCCTTGCCGATTGCATGCATATCTTTGTAGAAATCGTGGAAAGTTGCGTGTGGCAACCATGCTTCATCGAAATGCAAGGTGTCAATCTGACCATCTAGCAAGTCTTTGAGCACTTCAACGTTATACAAAACGCCGTCATAGGTGGACTGTGTGATCGTTAAAATGCGCGGTTTTTTGTTCTTCGCTTCGCGGGCAAATGGATTTGCTTCAATTTTCTTCATGATGCTTTCCATGCTGAATTCTTCCAGCGGGATAGGACCAATAATGCCAAGGTGATTGCGTGTTGGCATCAGAAATACAGGGATTGCGCCACACATAATGATAGAGTGCAGAATCGATTTGTGGCAGTTACGATCGACGACAACGATGTCGCCGGGCGCCACCGTTGAGTGCCACACCATCTTGTTAGACGTGGACGTACCGTTGGTCACGAAGTAGCAGTGATCAGCATTGAAGATGCGTGCGGCATTACGTTCAGACGCAGCAACTGGGCCTGTGTGGTCAAGTAACTGTCCTAGCTCTTCTACCGCGTTACAAACGTCGGCACGTAACATGTTTTCACCAAAAAACTGGTGGAACATCTGTCCGATAGGTGACTTTAAGAACGCGACACCACCGGAGTGTCCTGGGCAATGCCATGAGTAGGAGCCGTCGTTAGCGTAGTGAACCAGTGCTCTGAAAAACGGTGGGGCTAGGCTATCGAGGTAAGAGCGCGCTTCACGGATAATATGGCGGGCAACAAACTCTGGCGTATCTTCAAACATGTGAATGAAGCCATGTAGTTCTCGCAAGATGTCATTGGGAATATGGCGTGAAGTGCGTGTTTCACCGTACAGATAAATAGGAATATCCGCATTTTTGTAACGAATCTCTTCCACAAAAGCGCGCAGCGACTTCAGTGCGTGATCGGTTTCTTCAAAACTACCGGCACCAAATTCTTCATCATCAATAGACAGGATGAATGCAGAGGCGCGTGATTGTTGTTGCGCGAATTGAGACAAGTCGCCATAGCTGGTAACGCCGAGTACTTCCATGCCTTCAGTCTGGATGGCATCTGCTAGAGCACGGATGCCCAAGCCTGAGGTATTTTCTGAACGAAAATCTTCGTCAATAATAACGATGGGGAAGCGGAATTTCATGGTGGTCTCCAAAAGACTTGGTACGAGGGAGACGCCTGGGCAAGTTAAATCAACCGCTTGCGCGCCGAAAAATTCAAAAAAAGATAGGTAAAAAGACCTGAGCGTGATCTGAAAGCGTCCGGTTTTATACTGATCTTAAACGAACCGAATTCTCTCAGATAACTGGGGCTCTATGTGAAAAAAAACAGCCATTTTTTTGCATTGAAATGATAATTTCATGCGATTGTCACCAAGTTGTCACGGGTGTCGTATGTTGCATCGCAAAATCCCTTTGTAAGCGAATTTTATTTAGGTTTTTATCTGTATTTTTTGCGGGAAAGCGAAGAAAAAAATGAGCGCATTATGCGCTCATTTTTGTTTGCTCCCTATTACATACAAATTAAGCTTGTCTTTAAAAGCGATAGCTCGCAGCAGAATAGATACTAATAGGCGTTTTTTCAAAAACAAATGGACTCTTGGTGACGTCTGAGGAAAATCGACTGACCGAGGCGCCGGTAGTTAATGACCAATTTGCGTCAATTGTCCAGTGCCAACTTGTGCTCAATTTAATATCAATCAGTCCTGAGCTTGGGGTGTACGGAGAATAGCCACTTGCCATCGATTGTTGCTCGGTCACGCCAAAGTATGACTGCATATAAGAACCATTGACCCAATTTGCCCGCAATGTCGCTGTAATGCGATGTTGCTCATTAATTGCCGTCGTAAAGCGTGCCCCAACGCTTGTCTGCAAACCATTGTGTCCTACGCCTGAACCGTAGCGGATTGAGGACAGTAAAGAGTAATTCTGGTTTAGATTGTAATTTAGGAAAGCGCCTGGTTCGATGGCCGTATCTACATCACCTAAGCCCTGCAATTTTGGCGATGAAGATTCATCTCGTGCTGCTTCTAGACTTAAACGTACACCATACTGAAGCGCAGGATCTTTGGAGAAATTGTAGCCTAAACCGTTGACGGAGCTGAAAAACGCGCCATTCTTCCATTGGGCGTCAAATAACGGGTATACCTTCGCCTGACGGTCGTCAGAACCAAAATATCTTGGTTTGAATAAAACGACGCCACCCAACGAAAAGTTGATCTCTTTTGGTAGGTAATACTCAGGAATTGTTTGAACAAATTCTGAGGTTTGCGCTTGCGCTACGCAAGAGCTCACAAGAAGCAAGATACTTAAAAGCTTTTTCATTTGATTTCTCGCTAATTAAATGTGAAGCCAAGCAAGTCCAGCTAGTATAACGCCAATTCCAGCTACGCCATAAGAGACTACGTTGAGCCATTTTTTCTTGGTCAGTAACGTGATTGCGGCGAGTGAGATGGCAATCTGTACCGCCGTCATTGCTTGCGCCCAACGATGGTGTTGGTGAAGTTCTAATTCCGAGGCTTCTTCCCATTTAGTTGCTTCAGCCTCAAGTTCGTCTGCTTTTTTCTTAATTTCTTCTTTTTCTAGTTTGTAGCGCGCAACTTCAGTCTTATATTTTTCAGCATCAGTGCCAGGTAGGCTTATCGCCAGTTCAGCTAGATTTTGTTTATTTGATTTCGACTGGTAGAAGTTCCACTGGTTGGATGCTTCTGTTTTTTTAATCGCGGCCTCATTTTTGTACATTGCTGCATTATTTTGCGTGGCGCCGCCTTGGTAGCCAAACAAGGCACCAATTGTTGCTAAAATGGCAGTCATTACCGCTATGCGGCTTGCGAATTGGTCGTTGCCGTGGGCTGCTGCATGCTCTACTTCGTGATCATGGGGGCCGTGTACGTGAAATTCATCGCTGGACATAATAATTCCTATTTTTTTTCGTAGATAACAAATGCGTATTTCAGTTGATTTGTTGCCGATGTATGTACTTCGCGTGCGGTTTCTTTCCAAATTTTCGCGTCGATATTTGGAAAAAACGCATCGCAGGCGAACTTCTCTTGTATTTCTGTTACAACAAGCCTGTCAGCTAACGCTAACGCTTGTTGGTAAATCTGCGCACCACCAATAATAAATGTGTCTTCATCACTGATTAAAGACAGCGCTTCTTCCAAAGAGTTCACGGTTTCGGTGCCTTCGTGATGCCATTCTGGATTGCGAGTGACTACAATGTTGCGTCGATTTGGTAGTGCTCGGCCAATCGATTCAAAAGTGTTTCTCCCCATGACAATAGGATGACCGCTTGTCATTTTTTTAAAATGTGCGAGATCCTCCGGTAAATGCCATGGCAGGGTATTATTGATTCCTATACCGCGTAGCCCGTCAAAGGCGACAATGATGCTTAATGATGACATAGTAACGGATCCTTTGTATCAAACTGCAACGGGAGCTTTGATATGAGGATGGAATTCATAGTTAATGAATTCAAAATCATCAAACTGGTATTCGAACAGGCTCGCTGGTTGCTGTTTGATTTTTAAAGTCGGTAACTGGTGAGGCGCACGTGACAATTGCTCTGCGACTTGTTCCATGTGGTTTGAATAGAGATGACAATCACCGCCTGTCCAGATGAAATCGCCGACGCCAAGCCCACATTGTTGAGCGATCATATGGGTCAGTAGTGCATAAGAGGCGATATTGAAAGGAACACCAAGAAATATGTCCGCACTGCGCTGATAAAGTTGGCAAGATAGCTTGCCATCAGCAACATAAAACTGAAACAATGCGTGACAAGGTGGTAACTTCATTTGTGGAATATCTGCGACATTCCAAGCGGAGACAATCAAACGACGAGAATCAGGGGTGGATTTGATTTGGTCGAGCAACTGCGAAATCTGGTCGATATGCTTACCATCAGGTGTAGGCCAATTGCGCCATTGTGAGCCGTATACGGGACCTAAATCGCCATTGTCATCTGCCCAATCATCCCAGATTGAAACGCCATTATCCTTGAGGTATTTGATATTGGTCGAGCCAGCTAAAAACCAGATTAACTCATGAATAATTGATTTTAAGTGCAACTTTTTTGTCGTAACTAAAGGGAAGCCTTCGTTCAGATCAAAGCGCATTTGGTAGCCAAATACAGACACGGTACCGGTACCTGTTCGGTCAGTTTTTTTTGTTCCGTGTTGCTGGACGTGACGCATGAAGTCGAGGTATTGGCGCATGATTGCTTGCTTTTTGGAAATGTTTGGTACGAAAAATGAGGCGCTAGTATACCTTATCCTCGGGAAGAAGCCTGTTGTATTGGTTGCAAAAAGAAGCCGTTACGATATTTTTTCTTTCAATGCAACATCCAGACTTCCTTTATTTTGAGACTTGATTCGCTGCTGAGCTTCCTGATCTAAGTGTTTTCCATTATTCTATGAGAGCCTCATGGTCGTCACTCAATCGATAGCCCATGTGGCTCAAGCAGAAAGCAGCGCAGAAGTCGTGCATAAAAAGGACTACTATCGACTATTAAAGAGTGGATCCTTTGTTTCAGGGTCGCCGGGCGCGATGAGGGGTAATTTAATTTCGAATGTTGATCCTCGGTCGGGCACACTGGAAACGTGGATGGTACCACCCAAGACATTTGTAATGATGTTGAAGGTAATACTCAGCCCCAATCCGCTGCCGCCCTGGCCAAATTTAGTAGTAAAAAACGGTTCAAAAATGCGGTTAACGATTTCAGCAGGAATGCCTTTGCCGTCATCACTAAAAATAACCATGACATAGTCGCCCATCTTTAATGCTTTGCACAGCATGTGGCCTTCGGTTCGACCTTCCAGCCCATGAATGACAGAGTTGTTCACCAAATTGGTAAAAACTTGTCCGAGCAGACCGGGGTAGCTATCGAGCTCAATATCCTCAGGTATATCTAGTTCCAGTGTGAACGGTGTTTTGCGCAAGCTGGAATGGAGTAAGGCGCTCAATTCTTGCAGCATCACCAAGAGTCCAAATTTACGACGTTGCGCACTTGATTGATCTACTGCCACTTGTTTAAAATCGCCAACGAGATGTGCAGATTGTTGAAGTCCGCGCAGTAGTAGTTTAGTGGAGTCGAGTGCCGTCACAGCATAACGGGTCAGATCTGAACGCCGGATTTGACCACTTTCTACCATTTGTAAAAGGTGGCGTGTTTCTTCTTCTAGGGTGCTGGCAACCAGTAGGCAGTTACCCAATGGGGTATTGAGCTCATGGGCAACGCCTGCGACCATTGATCCAAGTGCAGCCATACGTTCTACTCTGGCGAGCTCCGCCTGAGCAGAGTTGACGTTGGTGAGAGCTGCCTCCAGATTATGGTTGACGCTTTCTAGTTCTTGGGTGCGCTGACGTACTTTAGATTCCAGCGTGCCAGAGTACTCAAGTAATTGATGGTTTTTTACCTCAAGTTCACCAAATGACCTCTTTAAAGCCTGTCTCGTCGCTTCCAGACTATTGGCCAAATGGCCGAGCTCGTCTTCGCGATTGAGGGCAATAGGATCATTGAGCTCGCCGTTTGCAAGTCTGTCGGATTCGTCCATCAACAGTCGAACTGGCTGAACCAGGCGCCATTGGAGAACAAGTAGAATAAAGAAAATCGCCATAAGTAGCGAGAGCACCGCAGTCGTAACGTAGCGGCGGAAATCAGAGCGTAGACTTTCTTGCAGTAGATCTTCAGCGAGTGTGAGGCGCACTTCACCGATGACCTGACCGCCATGTTTGATTTCTCTCGACATGGTTGTAAACGGGCCTTTTTGTGTTTGGCGACGAATACTGTTTTTAATAAATTCTTTTTTATCCGGTAAGGTAATGACTTCAATGGTCGCAACCCGAGGGTCGGAGTAGACAACTTCAATCGAAATATTGGCGATTTCAGGTGTGATTTGCCACAGAGGCTCACTCAGAATAACTGACAGGATTTCAACAAGACGGTTGTGATCTTCGGCATTTCGCGCGCGCGCGGCGATTTCGATACTATTGATATGGTAAGGAATCAGCAGCGCAGCAGGGACGGTAAGTCCAAAGACAACCGCTAGGATGATCGCTAATCTGAGCGTAATACGGCGGCGAATGGCAGAGAAAATATATCTAAACCGCATTGCATATCCTTGTGCGTCGCTGTTCTGTGTGGTGCTGCTGTAAGGCAAGCTTTGCGCTTTGCTATTAACCGTCCTGCCGAGAATTGCCCATATTATTAACTGATTTGAATGTAAATTGTGGACAACCGGTAAATACTAAGAGTTTTTTTCTCTTAGAGCAAGAAGATGATTGCCTTTATACTTACATGCAACAATAAAAATATCGTCGCCCTCTATTTTTATCAAAAAATTTATCGATTCCCTATATCTTGCTGATGGTGATGTTTTTATCTTGATGCGGTGTGCAGCGTACAATCCCGAACTGACAGCGGGTTTTGTTTCGCCAACGCATGTTTGTTGGCGAAAGTTCGCGTCAATGATGTTCTCTTGCGTGGTTGATGGTGTATTTTGGAATCTCAATGGTAATGTCTTGCTGGCCTAATTTTACTTGGCAAGAGAGGCGAGATGTCGCTTCTAGTCCCCATGCGGCATCAAGTAAATCCTCTTCGTCGTCGGTTGATTGATTTAAAGAGCGAAAACCTTCACGTATAACGACATGACAGGTTGTGCAGGCGCAGGACATTTCGCATGCATGTTCGATTTCAACGTCATTTTCGACGAGTGCTTCACACAAGGATTTTCCTTCTTCGGCGTCAATCACGGTTCCTTGTGGACATAACTGAGGATGGGGGAGAACGATAATTTTAGGCATGTAAGTCTCATTTTCTTTCAAGTTTGTACTGCTCAAGATGCACTCTCAGATCTTCTTGATGCGAAAGTCTTGTCGTTAGTCTAAGCCATCTTTGTGATAGTCGATCTTCTATGGGTGGCTATCAGGCAATGTCATTGAGTTTTTTTCCCGCTAGGGCGCTACGCACACTTTGGTCCATTCTTCGGGCGGCAAAATCTTCAGTGCCATTTGCAAGATCGGTGATTGCGCTATGCAATTTCTCGTGATTATCCTCTTGCATTTGCGTCTTAACAGCTTGCATTAAGCGAGTGATGACGTCGAATTCAGCCTCTGAAATGAGGTGCCGGTCAGCATCTAAAGCAGATTGTGTTGCAAGTAAAATACGCTCGGCTTCTACCTGTTCTTCGCGAAGTGCGCGTTGTTTCATATCCGCGTCCGCCGAGCTGAAGGAATCCTGCAGCATGCGGGTGATGTCATCATCGCCTAGACCATAGGACGGTTTTACCGTAATTGCCGCTTCAACTCCTGAACGCAACTCACGGGCAGAGACGGAAAGCAACCCATCTGCATCTACCTGGTAAGTAATCCGTATGCGTGCCGCACCGGCAGCCATCGCGGGGATTCCTCTCAATTCAAAGCGAGCTAATGATCGGCAGTCGCTGACCAATTCACGTTCTCCTTGAACTACATGGATTGCCATTGCGGTCTGTCCGTCTTTGAACGTCGTAAACTCTTGCGCCCGTGCGCAAGGAATGGTGGAGTTGCGTGGAATGACCTTTTCGACCAGTCCGCCCATCGTTTCTACACCCAGGGATAAAGGAATGACATCCAGTAGTAGCCAGTCGTCGCCGGGGGCGCGATTGCCGGCAAGAAGATTGGCCTGGATGGCGGCACCGAGTGCGACGACCTTATCTGGATCAATATTTGCCAGCGGTGTTGTTTCAAAGAATTCACCAACTGCTTTACGGACATGTGGCATGCGTGTCGCGCCGCCAACGAGGACTACGCCATCGATATCGTCACTCGATAAACCTGCGTCACGTAGCGCTTTTCGGCATGGGGTGACTGTCTTCAATACCAGATTCTGCGTCATATCAGCAAAGAGGCTTGCAGTGATGTGCAAATGGACGCTTTCGCCCGATCCCAGTTTTGCATCGATGAAGGTGCTCGGTTTGCTTGAGAGGATCTCTTTCGCTTCACGTGCTTTCATCATTAATAAGCTCGTGTCTTCGTCTGATAACGGGGCTAATTTGGACTCTTGCAATACCCAGCAAAACAGACGATGGTCAAAATCATCGCCACCTAATGCCGAGTCGCCACCAGTAGAAAGAACCTCAAACACGCCTTTGCTCATCTTTAAAATGGAGATGTCAAACGTGCCGCCGCCTAAGTCGTAGACGGCATAGGTACCTTCAGATGCGTTATCGAGTCCATACGCGATCGCTGCTGCAGTTGGCTCGTTTAAGAGGCGTAATACGTTTAAGCCGGCAAGTTTGGCGGCATCTTTAGTTGCTTGGCGCTGTGCGTCGTCAAAGTATGCCGGAACCGTAATAACTGCACCGACGAGATCATCACCTAATGCGTCTTCTGCCTGCTGGCGTAGTGTTGCTAATATCTGCGCAGAGACTTCAACCGGACTCTTTATACCAGCTACCGTCTTGAGTTGCACCATGCCAGGCTCATCATGAAAATCGTAAGGCAAATTTTCTGCATAGGCGATATCTTTGAGGCCGCGCCCCATGAACCGTTTGACTGAAGCAATGGTATTTTTTGGATCGTTGCTTTGCTCAGCTTGTGCTTTAAAACCAATATGTGCATGTCCATTTGGCAAATAGCGAACGACTGACGGCAACAGTGGGCGGCCTTCTTCGTCGTTCAGCACTTCCGGGATGCTATTGCGGACAGTTGCTACTAATGAATTTGTCGTGCCCAAATCGATGCCGACTGCCAGACGATGTTGGTGTGGGGCGGTGGACATGCCTGGTTCTGAAATTTGCAATAAAGCCATGGTATTTGAGGAGGATGGCAAGCCATCTGGTAAGCGCAGTAATGCGTAAGGTTAATCGACGTTATTCTTCTAGTGCCGCAATATCAGCAATAAATTTTTCTAGAAACATGCAAGTTCTTATTTGTTGTGCAGCAGAGGCGTAGTTCATTGCATCCAGCGATTGTGTAACAAAGGCAAGTTGTTCCTTTAGTGCTTGATGTAATTCTTTTTCAAGAGCGATCAGTGCACTGAGGTTGTTTGTCTGGCGCGCATCATCGAAGGCTTCGCGCCATTCCATCTGCTGCATCAGAAATTGTGCTGGCATGCTGGTATTGGATTCTGTTTCCAGATCAACACCCTGCAGTTCACATAGATAAGTAGCGCGTTTGAGTGGCTTTTTCAGCGTTTGATATGCTTCATTAGCCCGGGTTGCCCATTGCATGGCAACCCGTTTTTCCGCTTCACTTGCTTGCGTAAACTTATCTGGATGAACTTGATTCTGGACTTCATGGTATGCACGATCCAACTGTTGCATGTCCAGCGAAAATTGCTGAGGTAACTGGAATAGCTCAAAATGGTTTTGCATAACAGTATTCTGATCGATTAGATGCGGAAGCTTTCGCCGCAACCACACTCATCTTTGACGTTGGGATTGTAGAATTTGAAACCTTCATTTAAGCCTTCACGTGCAAAGTCGAGTTCCGTGCCATCGATGTATGGCAAACTTTTCGGATCAACAAATACCTTTACACCATGAGATTCAAATACCGAATCATCATTTCCTACTTCGTCCACATATTCGAGCTTATACGCCATACCGGAGCAGCCCGTGGTGCGTACGCCAAAGCGCAGGCCTATGCCTTTGCCGCGTCGTTCCATGTAACGGGTGACATGCTTCGCTGCTTTTTCTGTCAGTGTAATTGCCATACTGCTCCCCATCCTTGTTGCGTCAATTCTTCGCTGCTTTATTATGCTGCGTTGTGTTTATTTTTGTAATCCAGTACTGCTGCCTTGATCGCATCTTCTGCCAAAATAGAGCAGTGGATTTTGACTGGTGGCAATGCTAATTCTTCCGCGATAGCAGTGTTTTTGATCTCTAACGCCTGATCCAATGTTTTGCCTTTGACCCATTCTGTTACCAGAGAGGAGGAGGCGATGGCTGAACCGCAGCCGTATGTCTTGAATTTTGCATCTTCGATGACGCCATCAGCGCCGACTTTGATTTGCAGTTTCATCACGTCGCCGCAAGCAGGTGCGCCAACCATACCAGTACCAACGCTGTCATCGCCTTTTTCGAATGCGCCAACGTTACGTGGATTTTCGTAGTGATCTAAAACTTTGTCTGAGTAAGCCATTTTGATGCTCCTGAAATTGTGTGCTGCTGATTTATCAGCGATTGTCAGGGTGAATTTGCATTCACCCTGAACGTGTTATTAGTGCGCCGCCCATTGGATACTGGAGATATCAATGCCGTCTTTGTACATATCCCACAAAGGTGACAAAGCGCGTAATTTCTCGACTTTCGTTTTCAATAAATTGATGGTGAAGTCAATATCTTCTTCTGTCGTAAAGCGGCCGATGGTGAAGCGGATCGAGCTATGTGCCAATTCGTCGCTGCGACCGAGTGCGCGCAAGACATAAGATGGCTCCAGACTGGCAGATGTACATGCAGAGCCGGAAGAAACGGCAATGTCCTTGATTGCCATAATTAGCGACTCACCTTCAACATAATTGAAGCTGACATTCAGATTGTGCGGTACACGGTGATCCATGTCGCCATTGACGTAAGTCTCTTCAATTTCTTTGAGACCATTTGCCAGACGATCGCGCATCGCGCGGACGTGGCTCAGTTCGCTTTCCATTTCTTCTTTTGCGATGCGGAACGCCTCACCCATGCCAACGCATTGATGTGGTGCTAATGTGCCAGAGCGGAATCCTCGCTCATGACCGCCACCGTGCATTTGTGCTTCCAGGCGTACGCGTGGTTTGCGGCGAATGTAGAGGGCGCCAATGCCTTTAGGGCCATATGATTTATGTGCGGAGAAAGAAACCAGATCGACTTTAACTTTTTCAAGATCGATTTCAACTTTGCCGGTTGCTTGCGCCGCATCGGAATGGAATACGATGCCACGTTCACGGCACAGTTCGCCAATTTCAGCGATAGGCTGGATGACGCCAATCTCATTGTTAACCCACATGACTGATACCAGAATGGTGTCAGGGCGGATCGCTTCTTTTAACTGTTCAATCGTGATCAGACCATTGTCCTGCGGTTGCAGGTAGGTGGCCTCAAAGCCTTGACGCTCGAGTTCACGCACCGTATCGAGTACCGCTTTATGTTCGGTTTTTACGGTGATAATGTGCTTGCCTTTGGCTTTGTAAAAATTCGCTGCGCCCTTGAGTGCAAGGTTGTTGCTTTCGGTTGCGCCAGATGTCCAGATGATTTCGCGTGGATCAGCGTTCACAAGTGCCGCGACATTGCCACGTGCTTCTTCAACAGCGGCTTCTGCATCCCAACCGTACATGTGGCTACGTGAGGCGGGATTGCCAAATTGTGCGCGTAAAAATGGAATCATTTTGTCTGCGACGCGCGGATCAACCGGCGTTGTCGCGGAATAATCCATGTAAATAGGGAAGTGTGGGGACTTCAGTGTGTCCAACAGACTTTGTTCCAGTGGTGCGTTCATTCAAGACTCCAAATATTCAAGAAGCAGTGTGATTGGCATGCGCCTGATGCACGACAATGACTTGGTTTTCCGAGATTTTTTGTTTTTGTTGATTGACCAGATCCTGTAATGAGACTGAATCCAGATAATCAACCATTTTAGCGTTTAGTGTGGCCCACAAATCGTGAGTCATGCAGTGCAGGCCATTGCTGATATCGCTACCATGACAATTTCCTTTGCCACCGCATTGCGTTGCATCAAGGGGTTCGTCAACAGCAATAATAATATCGGCCACTGTCACGTTTTGTGCTTTACGGGCGAGATTATAGCCGCCACCCGGACCACGCACAGATTCCACGATTTCATGGCGGCGCAGTTTTCCGAACAGCTGCTCAAGATACGACAAGGAAATGTCTTGGCGCTGGCTGATGCCAGCGAGCGTGACGGGCCCCTTA
Organism: Undibacterium sp. RuRC25W; assembly: GCF_049339825.1. NCBI lineage: Bacteria > Pseudomonadati > Pseudomonadota > Betaproteobacteria > Burkholderiales > Oxalobacteraceae > Undibacterium > Undibacterium sp. RuRC25W. The sequence continues at coordinate 52,309 of NZ_JBMPPD010000024.1, forward strand.
TCTTGGCGTAATGCCAGATCTATCATTGCTGTGACGGCGAATCGTCCTTTGGTTGTAAGGCGCATGTTGTTGCTCCGGTGCCTGTGGCAAAAAATCCTATGCCCTGAGTTGTTGAGCATTTTGATCAAGTATAGCAAACTTGAGTGATTCTGTCAGGTACTCGGTATTTTCGGTTTATGAGAGGGAATATCAGATGGCGAAGAATAACTAAGGTGTTGCTTGATGTTGTGCGATGATTAACATTCCAAAAACAACTGTTCCACTTTTTGTCTTGCCCACGGGGTTTTACGTAAAAATTTCAAGCTCGATTTTATACTAGGATCGCTGATGAAGCAGCGGATCTGAATTCTTGCCGCAAGGTCTTCCCAGCCGTATTGATCTACTAATTGCGACAGGATCGTTTCGAGAGTGACGCCGTCAAGTGTTTTTTTTTGCATTTCTTATATTTTCGTTTTTATGGTTTGAACCAGAGTTCTTGTCGGTTGAACGGTAATTTTTGGCTATCGAGTAAGGGGTTGCTTAACTCGATGATTGTACGGCGCTTAATATTTGCTTTTTGAATCGATTCACGGTGGTATTTTTGAAAAATACGCTCGAATTGACCGTCGGCGACAATGCGCTCCATTCCTGAATTAAGATCTCTCGCAAACGCCGATTTTCGTGGTGATACAAAAAAATAGTAAGCAGTAGGATAGTGAAGCACAATATGACGCTCGACTTCCAGTGGTGATGCAGAATGCGCTGCTAACTCCCCCCAGATTTCAAATATTGCGCGCGGAAAATAGTCAAATCGATTGACCTCTAACATTTTAAATGATGCTTCGTACGTTGATGATGACACAACATTCAAATTGTTGCTTTGTAGTATTTCAGTATCTGGCCAATCATGAACTTGACCAGCATCAAATTTTTGCAGGTCAATGAGTGTTTTAACTTGTTTGAGCAGATCTCTTTTTTTATTTGTTACGAACGATATTCGCCAACCCAGTGTTCCTTTATCAAGCGGGATTCTGATGGGAATCAAATTATTTTCACGTTCATTTGTTGACATTGTCCAGAGAAGATCGAGTCTGCCTGTTGGCGAAGTGGTCTCATTGATGGCACGTGATTGTGGGTAGTGTTCGTTGCTTGGTTGTGGGAGATATTTGTTAGGAAATTGACGCAAAGCTGCGTTTAGAACTTCCAAAATGAAGTCGATATGCGGGTCTATCTTGGCGGTTGATCTTGGATAATAAATCACCTCGCTACTGTAGGCGTGATTGCTTAGTCCGGCGATCAATAGTGCGCCTGCCACAAGACAAGAAGATAAAAAGTATTTATACATTGGCAACTGGTATGCAGTTTTAACTGAAATGTCGATTTGATTTTAGCCCAAGATGCCATAAATTATTCATCAAGCGTCAAATAAAAAAGCTGCCAGCGTATTCTGGCAGCTTATGATTTTTGGCTTCAATTAATTTGCTACGTTTTAAATATCGAAGCTGATCCCTTGCGCTAAGGGAAGGGAGTTACTGTAATTGAAGGTATTTGTGGTACGACGCATGTAGGCTTTCCAGGCATCAGAACCAGATTCTCGACCGCCCCCTGTATCTTTTTCACCACCGAATGCACCTCCGATTTCAGCGCCTGAGGGGCCAATATTAACGTTCGCAATTCCGCAGTCGCTCCCTACAGCCGAAACAAATTTTTCGGCTTCGCGCAGATCCGTTGTAAAAATAGAGGAGGAAAGCCCTTGTGGTACTTCATTATTCCAATCAATTGCCTGTTGTAAATCGGTGTAGCGGACGATGTACATGATCGGTGCAAAGGTCTCGTGATGCATCGCCTGCGTCTGGGTTGGCATTTCAACTAGTGCTGGGTGCACGTAGAAGCCATCTTCACAGCCGCTGACTAAAGCACGTTCGCCGCCGAATACCTGACCTTTTTCACTTTTTGCGATTGCGAGAGCACTTTGCATGGCATCAAAAGAAGCGCGATCGATCAGTGGTCCGACCAAGGTTCCTTTTTCAAGTGGGTTGCCGATCGGCAGTCCTGCATAGATTTTTTTAAGCCTTGGAACGAGCGCATCGTAAATGTTGTCATGAACAAACAGTCTGCGCAGCGTTGTGCAGCGTTGACCCGCTGTGCCAACGGCAGAGAAAGTGATGCCACGGACTGCCATTTCGATATCTGCGCTTGGTGCGACGATCATGGCGTTATTACCGCCGAGCTCAAGGATTGTGCGGGTAAGTCGCTTAGCACATGCTGCAGCAACCTGGCGTCCCATACGGGTGCTGCCTGTAGCGCTGACTAAGACGACGCGTTTGTCATCAACCATTTGTGCGCCGGTTTCGCGGCTACCGATAATCAATTCCGATAGACCTATTGGCGCATCGGCGCCAAATCTGGCAACCGCTTTCATGAATAAAGCGTGCGTGGCCAGCGCGGTTAATGGTGTCTTTTCGGACGGTTTCCAGGTGACACTATTGCCGCAGACAAAAGCAAGTGCGGCGTTCCAAGCCCAAACGGCTACTGGGAAGTTAAATGCAGAAATAACGCCAACGACGCCAATCGGATGCCATTGCTCCATCATGCGATGACCGGGGCGCTCTGAGGCAATCGTTAGACCATAGAGTTGACGAGAAAGACCAACGGCGAAGTCGCAGATGTCGATCATCTCTTGCACTTCTCCCAATCCCTCCTGCAAAATTTTTCCAGCTTCAAGTGTGACGATTTTTCCGAGTGCTTCTTTGTGTGTCCGCAACTCTTCCCCGAATAGCCGTACCAGTTCGCCGCGGCGCGGTGCAGGTACTTGGCGCCACTGCAGGAATGCGGCGTGCGCGCGCCCAATACGCGTCTTGACTTCATCAGCGCTGTCTGCGCGCAGACTGGCAAGTGTTTTGCCGTCAATGGGGGAAATGCTTAAGATATCGTTGCCTTGGTAATCACTGATATGAACGCCGAGGTCTACGAGTAATGTGTGAAGTGTGGAGTTATCCATGGTCATCGCTTCAGAAAGTGAGATGGCAAACGCACAGGTTGATTACAGTTTGTGTGCTCTGCCACGTTAGAATAAATAAATCCGTACGAATCAAAGACTATATAACGCGGCTTATTTTTGATAAGCCTTGTTCCTAGAATGAATTTGAGCAGTTATTTTTTTATTATACGGCGTAATATTTGCCGAAACGATTTGCTAGGAAATCGGATAGATTGGTCTGTTCCTGACGAACCAAGCCGTGCTGAGGTAATTTGCCGTTTACAACCAGATCAACCATGGAGCAGATTCCTGATGCGGTCGTTAATTGAATCGCTGATAGCAGTTGGCCGTTGACGGTTTGTGCGTAGATTTTTTTTGCGTAGGACTCTTGCTCCAAGCGTCCTGCACGCATACCAACGACGCTGACAAACACTAATACGACATCCTGTTTTGTCATTGGAATCGATGTTTCAAGAACGTCCTTCAAAATAGGGCGACGCTCTAATTTCCCTAGTTCTAAATCGCGAATCAACATTTTCACAATGTCACGATGGCCCGGATAGCGCACTGTTTTATAATTCAGATTTTGTACTTTGCCCTCCAGACTTTCGCAAAGTGTACCTAGACCACCTGAGGTATTAAAGGCTTCGTAATCGATCCCATCCAGTGAAAAGTGTTCGATTTCTTCTAACGCCGCTGTTTCACGCAATTGACCGTCAACAATTGCCTCACAAGGATTGCAATACTCGTTGATTAGACCATCGGTACTCCAAGTTAGATTGTACTTGAGGGCATTATTTGGAAAAGTGGGCAGGGCACCAACACGCATACTGACATCACGCAGTGAATCGAATTTTTTTGCCACATCGTTGGCGACGATAGAAATGAACCCAGGTGCAAGGCCGCACTGTGGAACAAAGGCGCAGTCCGCACCTTCTGCGAGCTGTTTTACAACTCTGGTGCTTTCGACGTCCTCCGTTAGATCAAAGTAGTGAGAATTAGCCTCACGTGCAGCGCCGGCAATAATCGGTGTCAGGAAATAAGGGCATGCCGATAATGTCACTTTATGGCCGCGAATCAGTTCAGTCACCGTCGTCTTATCGCCAAGATCCGCCAGAACGACGCGTGTACTTGGAAATCCCGCCTGCTCAACGTACTTAAGGCGCTCAGGATCACGATCCGCAACAGTGATTTCGTAATCCCCTGTGTGTGATAGGAGATTAAGGATTGCGTCACCGATTTTGCCTGCACCGAGAAGGATAAGTTTAGTTGCCATGAGTTGTCTCCGGAAGTAATGTTTTTAATCGTGTTCCTAAAACAAGTCTAGACTGAAATTTTGTCAGATAATAGCGCTAAAATTATCGTCAAAATGCTGTCTCGAACTACAATATGACTAACTTAAACGACAAAGTGACCGTATGAAGCCTGAACTCGATGAAGTGGACAACAAAGTGCTGGCCTTATTGATGGATGATGCCCGTCTGCCAGTAACAACAATCGCTAAACATATTGGGGTTGCAAGAACGACTGTGATCGCGCGCATCGCCGCTCTTGAAAAGCGTGGAGTAATTGCTGGTTACGGCGTCAAACTCAATCAAAAAATGGTTCAACCATCGGTGCGTGCTTATGTTGGATTGTCAGTTGAGGCGCGTTACGCATCGGCACTGATTAAATTTCTGCAATCATTGCCAGAAACCGAAACATTGTGCGCAGTAAGTGGCGCTATTGATTACATGCTGACATTGCGTTGTGATACGACAGATACATTAGATAGTTTGTTGGATCGTATTGGCGCAATGGATGGCGTTAGGCAGACGTCGACTTCGATTATTTTAAGTAAGCGTATCGATCGAGGCGCGTTGCAATGAAATAAATGCTTTTCGTTGGTATGCTCACTACTGTGCTCGTGTAACAATGAATGCCCTGTAAGCAGGGGGCGCGATCAAGCCCAGATTTACTTGCTCAATAGGAAAATTCGGTTTTACCATGTTTCTCCTGAGAGAAATGTTTCTTCTTATTTTTCAGATTACTCAGGTGCTGCTAGCTGCTTTGGGAGGATTCTTTTTTGCGGCAATATTCGATTTTTTTTGAGTATTAGCAACAGCAGTATTCTCGTTAAATAGCGCGCTTGATTGCATTAAAATTTGCAAATGCACGGATGCGCGATCAACGCCGCTTCGGTCCCAGTTGTAAGACACAGATTGCTGGTTGTCGCTAGCAACTGTCGTACTCTGTGCCGTTTCTGCTGGACTTTTTTCTTGTTGACCTTGAGGAATAGAAAGAGACGCCATCGCACAAGCATTGCCAAAAAATAATGCTGATGCCATAAATACAGCGGTAGATGCGATGCTCAAGAATGTCGTTTTGTTGTGCATGATTATTTGGGTTTTCAAATGTGAGACAAATTAATTGTAGAAGGCGCGGCATCGAACTTAGACGACGTTGGCTTATTCACTCTCTACCCCCCCCGTAAGGCTAAAAGATGTAATGTTAATCGCGATGCTTTGTTGATCAAACGCTAGATCGACACCTTCTTCAAGCAACGAAAGCAGCGTTTTTGCTCTTTTGGATTTTCTCGTACCTGATTTTACTATCAACCGGATTGTTTGCAAGGTTTTGTTCTGACCTAGAGTATTTCTCTAGCGCAAATTCGGTAGGTTTTGCGACGTTGTATGCTCATGACGCCGTCCTAGTACTGCGTGCTTTTACGATGGTTCTATCAAACTTTCTCGCATTGAGAGGATCGATTTCACGGAAGACCACCGAATCGGCAAAGTTGCACAACGCCAATATTACCAGTAATTGTTATCATAGTTGATATATTTGCGTTGATTCGAATTACTTTTCATAACGGTTTTCATGCGATTACTTTACTTGGAAGTGGTTTATTGATCGATAGTTATGCGATGAAATGCATAATTGATGGCATGAAATTGAGTAAAACGCCGTTGTAATGCATTTATGCCTGCTTCTTCATTCATTTGAACTGCGGTGTTGCAGCTAGAATGGTTGCTACTAATTGGTCCAGTGCGTTTTTTCTGCGATTTAATTTTGCTTAAAGCCAGTTGCTGCGGCACAGATAGGAAACTGCATCAGTTGGCACGCCTAAGAGATCTGGATCAATTTACTATGATTCATTAAGGATTTGAATGCAATCACTCTCTCAATTGTTCCGACTGTTTCTTTTGCTGCCTTTACTTTGTACGAGTCTGAACGTGCATGCCCAGTTGCAGACGTGGGGGGAGTATCCACCGATTCCACGTATTGAGACAGAGATTTTGCCTCTGAATCTTCATGGCGTCAGTCAAATCGATCCTTTACGCGGGCTTGAGCGGCTGGATGATGCAAGTGTGCAGGCGTGGATCAGAAAGCAAAATGACTTGAGTCAACAATTGTTGGGTAGGATACAAGGTGTTAATGATTTATCGTCACGCTTACGTGATCTCAATAGGAGTGCGTTTAACAAAACCAGCATTTCGCAAAACAGCATGAGTCAGACGGTAAGCACAAATTTGCCGCTTAAAGCAGTAACAAGGTCTTCTGGGTATCCGAAGAATCAGCGCCTAGAATTTCAAACACCTGAGAATTTGTTTTATACCGATGTTGGTTTGGATCAACAGACTCGGTTGTTGATGCGCAATCAAATGGTGGGCAATGAACGTGTTGTGTATCTTGGCGCGCGGGGTGAGTCGATAGGTCAGATTCTGGCGTCGCCTGATAAGAAAAAAATCGCGATCCTGCTCGCGCAAGGCGATGCTGGTATGACGATTCGGATTGTTCGCAGTGGTGACGGAGAGTTATTGCGGGATGGGGTAAATGCTTTGCCAATGGCTAATTGGGATGATTTTTCTATGGTGTGGTCGGGGGACAGCAATTCATTGCTATACAGTCGCAACTTACAGGCAAGTATATTCAGAAAATCAGAGATTTGGATGCATGGTATTGAGCAGCCAGATAAATTCGATCGCCCAGTGATTGCCGTTGATGTACGCAATGCCGCAAGTCAGCTTCTGAAGCTGACGTCTTCTGATCGTCCCAAGCTAACAAGCATTGCTGGGACATCGTTAGTTTTATTAACGATCTCGCAGGAAGATGATCATGCTAAACGTTATTTTTATATCAGTCAGTCCGAATTAAAGGGGGCGGCTACGGCATGGAGAAGTATTGCTTTGCCTTCTGATAAAGCTCAGACGTTGCTACAAGCAGGTAATAAGCTATTTTTGCTTTCGACTAAAAAGAGTCAGAATGGTGAAATTCTGAAGGTTGACCTAAGCGCCTCGACTACGCAGTTGCAGTTGCCACAGTTTAAAGAACTCGTAAAAAGCGGTCAGGCTCAGATTAAGGAAATTGCAACGACAAAGAGTAGCCTGTACTGGTCGTCGGACATCAATGGTATTGGTAAGTTATTTAAGCTCGATGTCACAACAAATACCAGAGAAGAAGTGGCGTTGCCTTTATTTGGGAAAGTGAGTCAGTTGCAGGCTGATATGAATACTGACAGTGTGGTGTTCAATATTGCAGCACCAAATATGACCTTGGGTAGGTATTCTGTCGATTCGCAGGGAAAAGTTGCTGTCATCACCGAAAGTAAACCACTGAAAAGTGAACCGCTAGCTGAAAAAAATCTCGTTCAGAAAAAATCCTTAATGATTCCTACGGCTGATGGCGGGATGATCACTGTGAGCGTTAACGTTGAACCAGGTTTAGTTTTGGATCGTCAGCGTCCTGTATTGTTGCGGGTATTGAAAAGTGGTTCTGTCGCAGAAGATGTGCTTCTGCAGGCGTGGGTTGAGCAACATGGCGTGGTGGTAGACATGCCATTACGGACTACTTTAGATAAAAAAAATAGTAAAGTCCCAGACGCGGCCGCAGACGTTTTATCAGTCGCCCGATATTTGATGAAGGAAAATTATGCTGGTTCTGGAATGCTTGCCGCCGAAGAGCTGACAGATAGCAATAATGCGTTAATCAAAGCCGTTCTTAAGCAGCCAGATTTGTTTGCTGCGATCTCGCTACATAATGTTGCCAGCGAGACGATACCCAGTACTTTGCATCAGAAAATGAGAGATCCTACGATTAAATCTGCGTACGAAGATTTACGGGCAGGAGTAGCTTATCCTGCGATGTTAATTACAGCAGATGAGCAAAGTAAGGTGCCGCCAATGTGGATGTCCGCGAAGCTTGCGGCGGGACTGCAGATTCTCAATGCGGACAAGAGTAAGCCTGTTTTGTTAGGAACCTTGCCTCCCAACGTGACCGAAGAGGAGATTGCTTTGCATACTGCAAAGCGCTGGGGATTCTTTTTGTATCAAATGGGTCAGAGGGGTTTTGCGTTGCAATCGCAAAAAATCCTTGCCAAGTGAGGGGCTATGTTAGAACATCAATTAAGATCTAGCTTGTCATTAGATCGGTTTTAGGGTGAGGAAATGCATGGAGTTGATGTGCACTTCCTCGCCGTTTTCGTCGGGGTCTAGCAGGCTGCGTAGTTCACCGTTACAACGTGAATAGCCAAGCCACCAAGTGATGTTTCTTTATACTTTGCCTGCATATCATGGCCAGTTTGACGCATTGTTTCGATGGCGTCATCCAGAGTGACTTTATGTGTTCCATCGCTGCGCAGAGATAACGAAGCTGCAGTGATTGCTTTGACCGCTCCCATTCCGTTACGCTCGATACAAGGAATCTGTACCAGGCCGCCGATAGGATCGCACGTCATGCCAAGATGATGTTCGATTCCAATTTCAGCAGCGGCTTCGATTTGTTCGTTGCTACCACCGAGCGCAGCCGTAAGGCCAGCCGCTGCCATCGCGCAGGCAACACCGACTTCACCTTGGCAACCTATTTCTGCACCCGAAATAGAGGCGTTTTTCTTACACAACATACCGATCGCGGACGCCGCTAATAGAAAGTTACGTATCCCTTGCTCAGGATTGGTTGGCTTGCAGTCTTCTGCATAGTAACGCAATACTGCAGGAATGATTCCCGCGGCGCCGTTGGTTGGTGCAGTCACGACGCGGCCGCCTGCCGCATTCTCTTCATTGACAGCCATGGCATATAAGCTGACACGATGCAAACCATCGTGCGGTAGCACATCTGCTGTTTCATTCGCGGTGCGCCACAGTTTTGCTGCGCGTCGCTGGACGTGGAGTCCGCCGGGTAATTCGCCCGTCAGTTGCAATCCGCGTGCGATGCAACTTTTCATCACTGACCAGATTTTATCTATACCCGTATTTAATTCATCGTCCGAGCAATGGGTGATTTCATTGGCACGTAACATCGTCGTGATCGATAAACCTGTGCGTCGACCATGTGCTAATAAATCTGCCATTGTTGAGAATGGAAAAGGTACCGACTTTTTCTCGGTATCCTTGATGGTATTAGGATGCTCTAGTTCTTCGGCAGAATAGATAAAGCCACCGCCTGTGGAATAAAATGCTTGTTCCTCTGTCGTATCATCGTTATAGGTCATGATAAATTTCATGCCGTTCGGATGTCCTGGGAGAACTTCTTGTTTGTGCCAGAGAATGTCTGTTGATGGGTCAAATGTCACGGGGTATTCGCCCAGTAAACGCATTTGATGGGTGTGACTAAGATTGGCGAGTTTTTCGTCAATGCTCTCAGGTGCTACTTCTTGCGGGGTTTCGCCCATCAGTCCAAGCATCACCGCTTTGTCCGTCGCGTGGCCAGTACCAGTGAGTGCTAATGATCCGTATAAAACGACCTGAATTTTTTTTGCTTGCGCCAGATGTTTTGATTCCAGCAAAAAGCGACGAGCGGCAAGCATCGGACCGACCGTATGGGAACTAGATGGACCCACGCCTATTTTAAATAAATCGAATATACGCATGTCCATCATTGGTTCCTTTTTGTCTCAGATTAAAATTATTTTTGCAGCGATAAATGGGCCTTTTTTGGGGCATCAGGCTGCTTTATGTAACTCCTTAGTTTCAATACGAACGTTTTTTAACATGTCCGTCACTAAGTGTTGTAAGCCGACTTGCGCTTTCCAGCCCCAATCAATCCGTGCCTGGCTATCATCAAGGCTTTGCGGCCATGACGCTGCGATTGCCTGACGGCTATCCGGTGCGTAGTGTATTTCAAATTCAGGCAAATTTTGTTTGATTGCAGCAGCTAATTCGCGTGGATTGAAACTTAATCCGGCGACATTATACGAAGAACGTATAGAAAGTTTGGTTGCAGGTGCGTCCATCAAAGAAATCGTCGCATGGATGGCGTCAGGCATGTAAATCATCGGCAAGGTTGTTTCTGATTCTAGGAAGCAGCTGTAGTTTTCACCGCCTAAGGCTGCGTGGAAAATCGCGATCGCATAATCTGTTGTGCCGCCTCCTGGTGGGGACTTGAAGCTAATGATGCCTGGGTAGCGAATGCTTCGGACATCGACGCCATATTTTTCAAAATAGTACTCGCACAGACGTTCGCCGGCGAGTTTGCTAATGCCGTAGATCGTGCTTGGATCCATCACGGTGTATTGCGGGGTGTTGATGGCTGGCGTATTTGGACCAAATGCAGCAATGGATGAGGGCCAGAATACTTTGAGAGGCTTACCTGCTTCTTTGCGGATGCGCGCCAGCTCGAGAATATTGAGCAGGCCATCCATATTCAGCTCCCACGCTTTTAATGGTGCTTTTTCGCCAGTGGCGGAGAGAAGTGCTGCCAGTTGGTAGACTTGCGTTACTTCGTATTTTCCAATCACTTCAGTGATACGTTGCGCGTTCAGAACGTCAATCACTTCGTAGATGCTGGCACCATACAGGCTGTGTGGCGTAATGTCTGCTGCGATGACATTTGCAGCGCCATGTTGCAGAGCAAGTGCCTCAACCAGTTCGCTGCCGATCTGGCCGTTAGCGCCAATGACTAAAATCTTTTCCATGTTCATTCCTGAAATTTCGTTAATACGATAATGCGTTAATTTTTGCTGATTACTTAATTAAGCCGAGTTCGCGACCCGCTTGCGCAAATGCCGCCAAGGCAGTGTTGAGTTGTTCGATACTGTGCGCAGCAGATAACTGCACGCGTACACGTGCTTGTCCCATTGGTACGACCGGGTAGAAAAAGCCCGTAACGAAGACGCCGAGTTCGTACAGACGTGCTGCAAATTTTTGCGCAACTGGAGCATCAAATAACATTACTGGAACTACTGGGTGTGTGCCAGGTTTGATCGTAAAGCCGAGGGCCACGATTTCGCGACGGAAGTGTTCTGTATTGGCGTGCAGACGATCGCGTAACTCTGTTGATGCGGATAAACGCTGCAATACTGATAAAGATGCACCAGCAATGGACGGTGCCAGTGTATTGGAGAAGAGGTAAGGGCGAGATTTTTGGCGCAAAGTATCGATTACTTCTTTACGTCCCGCAGTGAAACCACCCATCGCGCCACCGAGTGCTTTGCCTAATGTGCCGGTGATGATATCGATTTTGCCGATGACGTTATGGTGTTCGTGCGTACCGCGGCCTGTTGCGCCCATGAAGCCAGATGCATGACATTCATCGATCATTACTAATGCGTCGTATTTCTCAGCGAGTGCACAGATCTTGTCTAGCTGAGCAATGGTGCCGTCCATTGAGAAAACGCCGTCAGTCACGATAATGCGATGGCGCTTATCTGCTGCTGCCTGTAATTGCACTTCCAGATCTGCCATATCGTTGTGCGTATAGCGGAAGCGTGCCGCTTTGCACAGACGGATGCCATCGATGATTGAGGCATGATTTAAGGCATCTGAGATGATGGCGTCATTTTCGTCAAACAAAGGTTCGAAGACGCCACCGTTGGCATCGAAAGCAGCTGCGTACAAAATACAGTCTTCAGTGCCGAGGAAATGGGCAATTGCTTGTTCCAATTGTTTATGCACGGTTTGTGTACCGCAAATAAAGCGCACAGATGAGAGACCATAGCCAAATTTTTCAGTGGCTTCGATTGATGCCTGCACCATGGATTCATCGCCAGATAGACCGAGATAGTTATTGGCGCACAGATTGATCAGTTTTCGACCATCATCACAGACAACTTCTGCACCTTGACGGGAAGCGATCACGCGTTCTTTTTTGAACAATCCCTGATCGCGCAACTGATCAAGGTTTCCTGTAAGGTTGCAAATAAATTGTTGTCTTGATGTCGTTGCGCTCATGTTTGTCTCCGGAGTGTAGGTGTCTGAACTATCTGCTGTTACACTAATGTTAAATGATTTCAATAATTCTTAAAAATTCGATATTGAGAACTAAAGTTCGATATATCGAATATTAATCGTACTTTTTTAATGGTGCAATAGTCTTTATGAAAAAAGTTTTGTCAAATACGCCTCCGGAAGTGGGTGCTACTTTGCAAAAGATGCGGCTCGAACGTGGACTTACTCTGGAGGACTTATCGAGGACGGCAGGCGTTTCTAAATCGATGTTGTCTCAGATTGAAAGAGAGAAGGCTAATCCGACGATTGCAGTGACCTGGCGTCTCGCGAACGCATTAGGCGTTTCAATTGCGGAATTGTTATCTTCAGATGGGCCCAAGCTGGACGACATCCGCTTGTTAGAAGCCCATGAGACACCGACGCTGCCCGGTGAGCATGCTGGATATACCTTACGTATTCTCGGACCCATGGAGTTAGCCGGAAAATATGAATGGTACGAACTGACGCTCGCACCTAGTGGAGCATTGGTTTCGAATTCTCATGACCCTGGCGCCATTGAACATCTGACGGTATTGCACGGAAGTGTCGAGGTAGAAGTCGAAGCAAGTCGGAAAAAGGTCAAAGTAGGCGCAACTGCTCGCTATGAAGCTGATAAGAATCATGCCATTCGCAATACGGGTAAAACCGAGGCCAAAGCACTGCTGGTTGTTATTCACCGTTAATTGATCTCGTGTATGAGTATCAGCCGTTGTTGGCAAGAGGCAGGAATTGATTTTTTGTTGACTATGTGGTTGGCAGCTTGTTGTACATTGGGATCGTTAATGTGGTGAGTAAGCAGGTACTGTTACATCTACTCACAAATAACTTATGTCAAAGGTAATATTTTTTTGTTGCCTGCATTGCACTTTTTGCCTATTGCATCCATGATCCTTGCCACGGGCAAGGGCCTTACATCAAGGGATTAGCAGGAGGGCGTGATGAGTAAAAAGATAATTGAAGTCTATAACCGGCCAGCTGGTGGTTGGGGGGCGCTGAAAAGTGTGGCTCAACAGATATTTGAGCAAGGAATTCCGGCAAGGGGTGTACGTACCTTGTTTGCCGCAAATCAGCCAGATGGTTTTGATTGCCCCGGCTGTGCGTGGCCAGATGCTGACCATACGTCTACGTTTGAATTTTGTGAAAATGGCGCCAAAGCGGTTGCAGCAGAATCGACTGCTCGGCGGGCTACACCGGCATTGTTTTCGGAAATGACGGTTCAGGCACTAACGGAAAAAACGGATCATTGGCTTGAGGGGCGAGGGCGTCTGACACATCCTCTCCGTTACGATCCGGCTATGGATCAATACCAGGTCACTTCCTGGGACGATGCATTCGAACTCATTGCTACGCACTTGAACGGGCTTCAATCACCAAATGACGCGATTTTTTACACGTCAGGACGAACTAGTAACGAAGCCGCGTTTTTATATCAATTGTTTGTGCGGGAATTTGGTACAAACAATTTCCCCGACTGTTCAAACATGTGTCACGAACCTTCAGGTTATGCGATGCGCGAAGCAGTCGGTGTTGGTAAGGGAACGGTATTACTTGAAGATTTTCAGCAGGCGGACGCGATTTTTATCTTCGGGCAAAATCCAGGGACTAATCATCCACGCATGTTGGGTGAACTCAGAGCTGCTGCAAAACGTGGCGCTGCGATTGTGTCATTTAATCCTTTGCGTGAGCGCGGGCTTGAGAAATTCCAGAATCCTCAGAACATTAAAGAAATGCTGGTAGGACAGTCGACAGCCATTTCGTCTCAGTACCTACAAGTCAACATTGGCGGAGATCTGGCGGCTGTTAAGGGCATCATCAAATACGTTCTCGAGCAAGACCTCGTTGCACAACAGCAGGGTTTGCCACGCCTGATCGACCTTGCATTTATCGAAGAACATACCGCACACTTCTCGGCATTTGCTGAAGATGTTTTTGCGGAGTCGTGGGATGTCATCACGACTGAATCTGGTTTACATCGACAGCACATTGAGACCGTTGCAAAGACCTATCTGGGAGCAGGGAATGTTATCGCATGTTGGGGGATGGGAATCACTCAGCACAAACACTCCGTAGCGACGATACGGATGATCACGAATCTGCTGCTGCTACGCGGTCATATCGGTCGCAGAGGTGCCGGTCTTTGTCCAGTAAGGGGGCATAGCAATGTTCAGGGTGACCGTACAATGGGCATCGATGAAAAACCGAAAGCTGATTTTTTAAAACGGCTAGGCGCGGTGTTTGATTTTAACCCGCCAGTGGACCATGGCCATGACACGATTAGCGCAATCGAGGCAATGTTGGCTGCTCCAGATAAAGTCTTCTTCGCGCTGGGGGGGAACTTTGCGGTTGCTACGCCAGATACTGACGTGACTGAGCGTGCTTTGCGCAACTGTGCATTGACGGTACATGTCACCACCAAACTCAATCGCAGTCATTTAGTGCATGGTAGGCAAGCGTTGATATTGCCTTGCCTTGGACGTACAGAGATTGATATGCAGCAATCAGGTCCTCAGGCTGTAACTGTAGAAGACTCGATGAGTATGGTGCATTTGTCGTCCGGCATTAATCCTCCTGCGTCAGAGTATTTACTATCCGAGCCGATGATTATTGCCCGCCTTGCAGTGGCGACACTGAAAGCTAAAACGCGAACCGATTGGATGGGGCTAGTTGCGAATTACGACAGGATCCGCGATAAGATCGCCGACGTGTTTCCTCAGTTTGCAAACTTTAATACCCGGGTTCATGTTCCTGGGGGCTTTCATTTACGAAACACGGCACGGGAACGGGTGTGGAATACGCTGACACGTAAAGCGAATTTTTTTGCCACGCCAGTACCAACAAACTTGCCGGTACATCAAGCCCGTCAAAGAAGTACGTCACTCGTCTTTAATCTGGCGACAATCCGTTCTCATGATCAATACAATACAACCATTTATGGCCTGAACGACCGGTACCGCGGGGTGTTCGGTGAACGTCGTGTTTTGTTTGTGAACGAGAGTGACATTGCCCAACTGGGCTTGCAGGCGGGTGATTGGGTCGATATAGAGAGTGTGACCGATGATCAAGTTAAGCGCACTGTGAAGCGTTTCATGTTAGTGGCTTATGATATTCCACAAGGATGTCTGGCAGCGTATTTTCCGGAAACAAACGGCTTGGTCCCGCTGTCTAGTTATGCTGATTTTGCGCGGACCCCAACGTCAAAGTCGATTCCAGTGGTGCTGGCACCTCACCAACCGGCTTGATCTTAAGGGATGAGGGTGATGTCCGTTATAGAGATCCTAGTGAATGATTCTGCGCTAATGGCGCTGGCAGAATCCGTTTTGTGTGAATTGGCTTTGCGCCAAGAACCTGTTTCTGCTCTGCGAATTAGCAAGCGTCTTGGGATAAGAATGAGTACGTTGCTGCGATGCCTTGCTTTTCTGGGAGATGGTAATATTGGCGGATATTCAGCGTTAGGCTGGGTGCAGTTGCATCAAGATGGCGACCGTTTGTTGTTGACCCTGTCTGAGCAGGGACGCCTTGTATGCAGCGAAATCGTTAATAACAGGAAAATTAAGTCATGATGTCAGAGATAGACAAGCAAATCGCGATTACCACTGTCGGCATAGAAAGGCATTCTTTTTCAATTCCTGAATTCGCTGTGGAATCTGACGTAGTCTCTGAAGAAGTCCCAGTGGCTTTAGTGTTCAATGGAATTTCACATGCAGTCATGATGGCGAGTCCGCTTGATCTGGAGGACTTTGCTTTTGGTTTTGCACTCTCTGAAAATATCGTTGATTCGATATCTCAGATCTATGATATTGAAGTCATACAGAATGCGTCCGACGGACAGCCGCTAGGCACTGAAGTACATTTGCAAATCGCACAAGCTTGTTTTGTACGTCTCAAGGAGAAACGTCGGACCTTATCTGGTCCGACGGGTTGTGGTTTGTGCGGTATTGAAAGTTTACAGGCACTCGATCTTGCGCCGGGCACTTGTCAGATGAAAACCGAAGCGATTTCGATAAAAAAAACGGTGCTTCAACAGGCATTTTCTTCCATGACTGAAAAGCAGGTTCTCAATGCTTTAACGGGATCAATGCATGCTGCGGGATGGGTTAATTTGAAGGGCGAGATTGAATTGCTCCGTGAGGATGTCGGCCGACATAACGCATTGGATAAACTCATCGGTGCGATGGCCAAAAAAACAGTATTCGCTGAACGCTCAGGTTTTGTCATTATGAGTAGTCGTGCTAGTTATGAGCTAGTTCAGAAGTGCGCCAGAGCGCAGATCCGCGTATTGGCGACAGTCTCAGCGCCAACTAGTCTCGCTATCTCGATCGCGCGTGATGCAGGTATTTGCCTGATTGGCTTTGTGCGGCGTGCTGGTTTTGTTGTCTATACCCATCCTGAGCGGCTCATTGCCGAATGAAACGTGCAATTTACTCGGATTGCGCCGAATTTGCGTTGGTTTTGAGGCGTTAAGGGCGATATAATAGAAAGAATATTCGACTTTCACCTTCATTCTTCTCTGTCATCTTATGCAATACGCTTCTACACGCGGGCATACCGCAGCACAGTCTTTTTCTGAAATCTTGTTAGGTGGCTTGGCTCCAGATGGCGGCTTGTATTTGCCTCAAGAGTACCCTCAAGTTACGAATGAAGAACTGAACACCTGGCGCACCTTATCCTATGCTGATCTGGCGTTTGCTGTGTTAAGCAAATTTGCTACCGATATTCCGACGGCCGATCTGAAAGCAATTACAGACAAGACTTACACTGCAGATGTATATCGCAATGCCCGTGCCGGTGAAGATGCCGCTCAAATTACACCATTGCGTACGCTTGAATCAAATGGACAGCGTACTCTCCTGTTACAGGCACTGTCTAACGGTCCGACTTTAGCCTTCAAAGATATGGCGATGCAGTTGTTGGGCAATTTGTTTGAATATACCTTAGCTAAAAACAGCGCAGAGTTAAATATCTTTGGTGCGACGTCTGGCGATACGGGCAGTGCTGCTGAATATGCCATGCGTGGCAAAAAGGGCATTCGTGTGTTTATGTTGTCGCCGCATAAAAAAATGAGCGCGTTTCAGACAGCACAAATGTTCAGCCTACAAGATCCGAATATTTTCAATATTGCGGTAGATGGCGTATTTGACGATTGTCAGGATATGGTGAAAGCGGTATCCAATGATCTGGACTATAAGCAGCGTCAAAAAATTGGTACCGTCAATTCAATTAACTGGGCGCGTGTCGTTGCCCAAGTTGTGTATTATTTCCGTGGTTATCTGAGTGCAACGACCGACAATACTCAGCGTGTCTCGTTTACGGTCCCTTCTGGTAATTTTGGTAATATTTGTGCCGGTCATATTGCTCGTATGATGGGCTTACCCATTGCTAAGCTGGTTGTTGCTACCAATGAGAATGATGTGCTTGATGAATTTTTCCGCAGTGGCGTTTATCGCGTCCGCAAATCGGCAGAAACTTGGCACACAACTAGTCCATCAATGGATATTTCAAAAGCATCCAATTTTGAACGGTTTATTTTTGATTTGCTAGACGGTAACGCAGAACGAGTCAAAGCCTTGTTTCATAAAGTCGAAAAAGAAGGTGGTTTTGATTTGTCCGGTCAGCCAGGTAGTGATGGTGATGAATTTAAAAAGGTCGCTCAATTTGGCTTCGTTTCTGGCAAGTCTGTGCATGCTGATCGCTTGCAGACAATCAGAAATGTCGAAAAAAATTACGGCATTACTATCGATACGCATACCGCTGACGGTATTAAGGTCGCATTTGAACATATCGAGACAGGCATTCCTATGATCGTGCTGGAGACTGCATTGCCAGCTAAGTTTAATGAGACGATCAAAGAAGCCCTCGGCAGAGATGCAGAGCGTCCAGCGGGTTTTGAGAATATCGAATCGTTGCCGCAGCGTTTTGAGGTCATGACAACCGACGTCGTGAAAATGAAAGCATTCATCGCGCAACATACTGGGTTATAAGCTTCATCCTAACGCTTGACGTTTTAATGTGGGTAAGTGATGAAAAAAGGCGACGTTGGTCGCCTTTTTTATTATGATCCGGCATTTCCTCGAACTTCGAACAACGCTTCCCATGCATAATTGGGAGTCCCTTCAGAATTTTTCTTATGAACCAATTTTCCTACCCCATCACATTCCGTATTCCTGTCTGGCAGAGATTGCTCACTATTTGCATTGGTATTCTTTTATGTTTTATGGGGACGGTGATGTTCTCGTTACCCGGAAGTAATGGTAGCGGGGGATGGTTAGTTGGTAGCTTATTGTTGCTAGCGGGCGTTTTGGTGCCGCTATTTGTAATTACGTCAAAGCTTGTGTTGTACCAGGACAGGATTGAGCAATCGAGCGCGTTTGGTCAACGTGAACTATATCGTCGCGATATTGATGGTTTCCGCAAGCGTGTAGTCAAGAATTCGACTTTGATCGATCTCATTGCTCGTCATTCCGCGCAAAAGAAAATGACGGTCATCAAGCGATATGCTGAAGATCCACATTTTGTGGTCTGGTTGTCTGACATACGTAATCTTGATGAAATCGATGAATTAGCCGCAAAAAAAGTGATCGAGCAGGATATAGAACTGGGCGCAACGCCGGAAGAGCGCACAGAGACTTTAAAGAAATGGCGCCGGATATTGAATATTGCTGGCTATTCGTATATTGCTGCCAGTGTAGGCTTATTTTTCTTGCCAGTGAAGCCCTTCTGGCTCACGGTATTTTTGTTGTCTGGCCCATGGATCTGTGTTGCGTTGCTCGCCAAGTCCCGCCATTTCACCTTGATTGAATTGGATAAAGTGAGTTTGCTGCGTAAGCTTAATTTGCAGCCGCTCATGATTTTTTCGTCGGTGAGCTTTTACATGGTGTTACTGGGGATACGCCCTGAAATCGCGACTTTTCCGCTACATTGGCAAAAGCCTTTTGTGTTAGCGTTATTAGGGGGCTTATTAATGTTGGTGGTAGTGATCAGTTTTTCTCGTGGCGCCAAATTAACGTGGGTCGGTGTTTTTGGTGTTCTGCCTTCGTTAATTGTCTACGCAGGTGGCTCGGCCATCTTACTTAATACTGAACTGGACCACAAAGACGCAGCCAGTTATCGCTTAGTTGTCGTCAATAAGTATATGACAACAGGCAAGGGTGCTGCAAATTACCTTGTTGTTGGTACAACGGATGAAACTTATCGGGGAGATACGTCATTCAAAGTGGCGCGTTCTATCTATGACACGACGCCGAAGGGAGCGATTGTCTGTGTAACAATTCACCCTGGTGCTTTATATATGCCCTGGGAGAGTTTGGTTGCCTGTGACGCGCATTAATTGGTGCCACGTTGATATGAGTCACTCCCGCCGGAGACGGGAGTTCTGAGGGGGCGAGAAAGGAATGGATTCGTTTCTCGCCTATCTGTTGAGTTCAGGCAGTTTTACTTTCTTCCAGATTCAGTAAGTCCCGCATCATCTCGCGCATCTTAAATTTCTGTACTTTGCCAGTGATTGTCATAGGAAACTCGTTAACAAAGCGCAGGTAGCGAGGGACTTTGTAATGGGCAATCTGGCCTTTACAGAAATCGCGCAGCTCTTGTTCAGTCACCTGTTCGCCGGGTCTGAGAATAATCAGTGCACATAATTCTTCTCCATACTTTTTATCAGGAACGCCAATGACCTGTACATCCTGAATTTTGGGGTGACGGTACAGAAATTCTTCTATCTCACGTGGGTAGACGTTTTCTCCACCACGAATCACCATATCCTTGATGCGGCCAACAATATTCACATAGCCTTCCTCATCCATGGTGGCGAGATCGCCGGTGTGCATCCAACCATTAGTGTCGATTGCTTCTGCTGTCTTTCCTGGGTCTCCCCAGTAGCCCTTCATGACGGAATAGCCCAAGGTACAAAGTTCGCCTGTTTCTCCTCTGGCGACGACATCACCTGTGTTGGGGTCGACAATTTTGACCTGCAAATGTGGCTGTACCTGACCGACCGTTGAAACACGTTTTTCTAATGAAGTTTCAACGTCACTCTGACAACTCACCGGACTGGTCTCCGTCATGCCATAGGCAATCGTGATTTCGCTGATATGCATATCGCGTACCACGCGTTTCATGACTTCGATCGGGCATGGTGACCCTGCCATAATCCCAGTACGTAAAGTTGAAAGATCAAATTCTGCGAAACGTGGATGATCAAGTTCGGCAATAAACATTGTGGGAACGCCATGCAGGCCGGTACATTTTTCGTTTTGTACTGCCTCTAAGACGAGTAGTGGATCAAAAGACGCATTGGGGAAAACGATACACGCACCATGAGTCAGGCATGCCAGATTGCCCAGCACCATACCAAAACAGTGATACAGAGGGACCGGAATGCACAGTCGGTCATTCTCTGTCAGGTGCATTGCTTCGCCAACAAAAAAGCCATTATTGAGGATGTTCCGGTGCGTCAGCGTCGCGCCTTTTGGAAAGCCGGTGGTGCCACTGGTAAATTGAATGTTGATCGCATCGTTGTTACTCAGTGATTGACCAATTGCATTGATCCGCGGGTCATCTGTAGTGCCGCGTGCCATGAGATCGGAAAAACGGAGCATGCCAGCGACGTGTTGTTCGCCTAAATGAATCACCGTTTTTAGTTCTGGCAGCCTCGCTGCTGTTAATCTTCCTGGATCATTTTGGGATAACTCAGGGGCTAACTCAGTAATCATGCCAAGGTAATCGCTTCCCTTGAATTCGCACATACTGATCAACGCTTTGCAGGCGACTTTATTTAATGCATATTCCAACTCGGAGACCCGATAGGCTGGATTGATGTTGACCAGAATGACGCCGATCTTAGCTGTGGCGATTTGTGTCAATAACCATTGCGAGTTGTTATTGGACCAAATTGCTAGTCTGTCTCCTGGTTCTAGTCCTGACGCAAGGAGCGCGCTCGCTAAACGATTTGATTCCTGTTGTAATTCGCGATAACTCCATCGAATATGTTCGTGGCACGAAATCAGTGCGGGACGTTGAGGATGTCGCTCGACCATGTCATCAAAAAAACGACCCAATACCTGTTCAATGAGCGGTTGTTCTGTGCTTCCAGTGGCAAGACTTAAACCTAATGTTTGCATGCAATTCTTCCTTTGCAAGAGTCAGATGTAACGAGGTGGGATAATGTTGCTTTTTTAGTATGTTGCTTTACTTGTCTCTCATGATGCGATGAATCAATCATAGGCTAGGTAGTTATACGTAGACATGATTACGCGGGTTTTTCATCAGCGTTTAGGATTGTTTGTTGGTCCCAAAGCGTAATTTCTTGTTCATTGAATGAAATACTCTCTGGCCAAACACATTAATTAATAAACCGCCCATGACGACTAATGCGCCAAT
Organism: Undibacterium sp. RuRC25W; assembly: GCF_049339825.1. NCBI lineage: Bacteria > Pseudomonadati > Pseudomonadota > Betaproteobacteria > Burkholderiales > Oxalobacteraceae > Undibacterium > Undibacterium sp. RuRC25W. Next base: position 73,822 of record NZ_JBMPPD010000024.1, read on the forward strand.
GACCTGCAACAAGGTGAGTGCTTCACCAAGTATGATCCAAGCGGCAGTCAATCCCACTACCGGCACTAGTAAGGTCAGTGGTGCCACAGTATGGGTAGGTAGGGCAGATAGTAGTTTGCCCCACAAGGTGTAGCCAATCAGCGTTGCAGCAAATGCTAGGTAAGCGATAGAGAAAGCGGATGGCAAGCTCATATGGGTGAGGCTGTAAGTAATTGTCGTCGCACCTTCGAACCAGAGTGACAATAAGAAAAAAGGGATGATGGGCACTAATGCGCTCCATGAAACCAGACTGAGAACTGCCGTCGGGCCGATTTTTTTACTAATGACATTTCCTGTCGCCCAAGACGCTGCAGCGCAAATCGTTAGCGCAAATCCTGCCAAAGTAACCTGGCCACCACTTTGGTTGATGCTGACGCTACCTAGTAAAGCCAGGCCAAAACTAGCGACCAACATGCCAATGAGATTGCTGGGGCGCAGCTTGTCGCCAAACACAAATGCTGACAATCCGACAGTAAAGAAAGCTTGCGCCTGCAGCACCAGTGAAGCGAGGCCGGCGGGCATTCCCATTGCCATTGCTGAAAATAAAAACGCAAATTGCCCCAAGCTAATGGTCACTGCATAGGTCACTAAAAGTTTTAAAGCCACTTTGGGGCGTGGAATAAAAAAGATCGAAGGAAGGGCAACAAGTGCAAATCTGAGCGTTCCCATCAAAAAGGGAGGGATTCCTTTTAGGCCAATTTTGATCACCACAAAATTCATTCCCCACAAAAGAATCACGATCATGGCGGTGAATAGGTGGCGTGGATTCAGCGTTTTCTCAGGCATGGTGTGTCGTCTCAGGAGGATATCGTTAGCCTTAGCTTAACAGTTTAAAGTGGCCTAAGTTGTACAACGTTCATTTGTACTTTGATCGAAAGGCGTGGCAATTGACGAGACTTTGTCCTGTTTTGTCCGTGTTTTATTAGGGCGTGTTGACATATAAAAAGCTGTTAACTTTTCCCGAAGTGTGTTTACATTCTAGATTTTAAAGAATGAAACGATGCTGCGACTGATGTTGAGAGATGATCAATGGGAACGAATTGCGCCTT
>NZ_JBMPPD010000025.1:0-74238 GCF_049339825.1 Undibacterium sp. RuRC25W
TGGGTGAGATGTGTGTAGTTCATTATGCAATTTCGACTGGCCGGTCAAAAAGGCACAAATGCTATCGCATCTTGCCCTCATTAACCGGTACCGTTCATAAATTGCACTTCATCCTAGAATTCGCCAAATTATTTCGAATGATATTCAGCAATATTCGGCGGTAATCGCAAGTACCTACCTTAAGCGAGCAGAAAACATAGGTCGATTTGATATCGTGGACCTCGCCGGTAAGATCGCTACTGAAAAAATTGTGTCGCTTCCAAAAGGTATGCAATATCCAGCGAAATCGTCGCTTGAGGTATTCAATGAAATCGAAGTTCGAAATCGAGATCTAATATATAAAGAATTTGACACAACGCATCACCTGTTCAGCCGAATTTACGCTGGTACTTGGTGGAGTGCCGAGCAGTGCATTTGGATCGACGCAATACGCGAAGTTCTTGATTACTTGTTAAACACAGGGAAGATCGTTGACGCAGATTTCAACTTTGGCCTTACGTGCCTTATGCATGCTATGGCATACACAAGCCAAGGCACAGGACACTATGCACAATATCGAGACGCAAAAGATGCCGCGTCAATGCAGGATATTAATAAATATAGGCAAACGTCGGTCCCTGCGATATTCAAGAAAAAGTTCACTCCGCTGCTCGACTGGCAGTTATCAAATGTCGTTGACCTAGGGCATGAACTAATTTCGATGGACTACCTAGATTGCCTCGCATCATTACCTCGCTCCGTCATTTATGCTGACCCTCCGTACGCGTTCGTTCACTACAGTCGCTTCTATCATGCGATGGAAACGATTGTTAAGTATGACTACCCTGTGCTTCAAGCCAAAGGCGAGAATTTAGTTAAAGGACGTTATCGAAATGATCGACATCAGTCGCCGTTCTGTATAAAAACGCAGGTTCATGGTGCCTTCTCTAGTATGTTTGATGGCGTAAAGAATTCTGAAAGTGACTTACTTTTAAGCTACTCGAATACTGGAATGATCGACATAGACGATCTGATTAATCTTGCGGCATTGACGTTTGGTAATGGCTATAAGGTTTGGTTCGAGAATATTGATCACAACCACAAAACGATGGGACGACGTGGCGATCATTCGAGACAGGTTCAAGAGTCCCTCATAATAGCCAAGAAACTATAAATAAGGATATAACGATGTCTGGTTTGAATGAGCTGAAAGTATCTTTAACAAAAAACGGTTTCCAAAAAATTGCCGATGTAATTATCCGTCATCCACGGCACGAAATCTTGAAAAACCTCAATGGCGTATATCCAGATATTAATCTTGATAGAGGCCAAATAATTAATATGCTTTCTGGAAATCCCGACACAGAGGAATTTCCAGATGTTTGGGATGACATTCGCACGTTCGGTGATGATCAAGTTCGAGCACTCACGTTTGTAGCTATTCTCTACAGCCATAATCTCTTAATAACTACGTTTGCCAAATCCAAGACTGGTGAGATGAGGGGGACGCTCCATCGAAATGCTCTTGGCAATGAAAAAGCATACACAAATATTGCCTATACGATGCAATCGTTTGGAATCTGCGCATACAGGCCTGGAGCACAGTACATTGACTATTCAATGGCGACCATATTTTCAAATATGCGCATTGGTCCACTAGCAAAAAAAATTATCAACAAAAAATTGGAGCAAACCGGTTGGCGTGAACCACCTCCAAACGACGAATTCCGTCGTTCATTTTACGAACAGTGTTTTTACTATCGTTTTCATGATGCTTTGGCGTTAACACCGGGGCAGTTTGAGTCATGGCTTGAGGGACGTGTAGTGGAGGTCTCGGTTCCGCCACCAATGACGCTTCCTGATGCGTATGCCACCGTAAGTGCGAAGCTCGTAGCAGCACTTTCTTCAAAACCTTTTGTAATTCTGTGCGGCGCGTCTGGCACAGGTAAAACTACAGGTATACGGCAATTGGTATCCGCACTTTCCCCGGCCAATGTGGATCGGCGCGCTAATCACGCATTTATACCTGTTGAGGCTGGATGGACGGATGGACGCCATCTCTTAGGTTATAAAAATCCGTTTGGAACAGATGGTGAATACTATGCATGGACCCCAGTTATAGAAGTTTTACTAAAAGCAAATTACGATGATTACAGTTCCATTCCTTTCTTCATAATTCTTGATGAAATGAACCTGTCTTATGTTGAAATGTATTTTTCTCGATTCCTTTCAATTATGGAGACTGCGTCATCGGACACTCCAGAGCCAGTAATTGATCGTGAAACTCTTCAATTGATGTTGCGAAGCGGCATGCTCGATGCAGAACAAGCGAATATGGCAGAGGCTGCGGTTCGAAAGGGTGGCCTTTATCTTTCACGTAATGTGTTCATAGTAGGAACAGTAAATATCGATGAAACTACGCACAGTTTCTCGCCAAAAGTTCTTGATCGAGCTTTTGTTATTGAAGTGACTTGCGGAGCGCCTTCACTCCATAACGCTGACTACGTCATTCCTGACGAAGACAAACTCGTTATGCCAGCTCGGGATGTCGCTGCCATCCTTATTGGAAATGGTGTAGGAGTTGCACCCGAAGATGCCGATTTTAATATATTCCTCGATGCCGTCTTTGAACGTTTGGGCGCATTTCGGTTTGGCCCTCGCGTCACTAAGGAAATTAAGCGACACATAGCTGTAACCATGAAAATTGCCGCAGCGGCGGGCTCGCCTGTCGGCTTTGCTTCGCCGTCGGAAATGAGAGACAGGTTGTTGATGCAAAAAATTCTTCCGAAGTTCAGTGGAAACCGTACCCAGTTAGGCAAAGTTCTTGAGCAACTTTTATTGATGGATGGTATGCGTGAGCTGATTTTGACGACTCGCAAATTAGAGACGATGAAAAATGGCTTAGGCCCACTTGGCACCGTGAGTTTTTTTAGCTAGTTAGGATTTTAACGTGAAGCGTCTCGCAAAGATTTCTATTAGAGCAGCAGGCGTGGAACTTGTCGTGTCACCCAACGCACTACGTTTTCTGGATGATAGTGCGGAAATTGAACTTGAAAGCGGAGTGTTCGGCATTCCACCAGAAACCGATGAATTTGCCCAGGCCAAAATAATTTACGCCGATGAAGATGATGTCAGTCTCGAACTACTTCATTCAGTGCGACTGGTGGAAAATACGGACTACGACTTTTCGCTCATCCTAAACAAAAGATTGACTGAATTCAAGCAAGAACTGAAATTGTATCAAGGCGCATATCCATTTCGGAACAATAGGCTAACTGATTACGTTTCCGTCAACGCTCCCTCAGCATGGTCCAGCCTTCCAAACGGCACCATTCGAGTCACGGGGAGAATTAATTTCAAGAACTATGCTGGCGCAGCAGATTTTTCGCTCCATGACGAGGCGGGACGGTTCAAACTATTCGTGTCGGTTCTTACGGAAAAGCTTACGGACGACGCGAACCTTTTCGGTATATTGTCGGAATTGTCGGTGTTGTGCGCGCGAGTAATATTTCAGCTTGATGCTCCAACCGAAATTGGCCTTTCACCGGATGGCGCTGCCGATGACGCAGCAATCATGTTTGTTTTTCATCTTCGTAGACTTTTGAGGGATGGCCGCTTTAGTTACGCTGTGGACCAAATTATCAAAAGGCCCGCATACAGAAATAGGCAATCCAAACGTGTCGAAAATATGGCATTTGCGAACGAAATCGACTTGGTTGAGTTGGCTTCTAATCCGCTTTCGTTAGAGTGGTCGCGTGGCGGGCCGTTGGCAAATCGGTTTCTTGGTTATACGCCCGTTCGAGTACCTATTATCGAGCCGAAAATAAACTACGACATTCCAGAGAATCAATACGTCAAAGCATTTTTAATTGGCCTCGCCGGTAGGATTGATGAGATCTCAAATAAATTGGGTGAAGGATCGAGCGCACTGCAGAAGGACCTTGGCGCGGCACGAGACTATATTTTCAGCGCACTGTCTGTGAGTTTATGGAAGAGTGTTACTGATAGTAAAGTTATTCCTTATTCGATGATCATGCAGCAGAGGGCTGGCTATCGGGATTTTTCGGAAGCAACGTCCAAATTTGGTTTAGAGGCTACGCTGGCGCGAAGCTTGATGACTTCCGAAGAATTGGGTGGAGAGTTAAAACCAGTTTGGCATCTCTATCAGATATGGTGTTGCATCCAGCTGATAAAGAGTATCAATGTTGCTTGCCGCAGAACCGAGGATGAATCTATCGAACAGATTTTTTCTGTTAGTGATTGGCGCTCCGATATAAGATCTGGAAAAAAGCCATTAGTGTCTTGGACTTCGAATACCCCCTCCGGGGACACTCTTGTCGAGCTTTTTTATAACAAGGAGTTCAATAGATCGAGAGCCCAAGAAACAAATTGGGATGAATCGTATTCATTGATATATATTCCCGACATTAGTGTGGCAATAACATCGCCTCATGCAAAGAGTTGGCTTCATTTTGATGCAAAGTACAGAGTAGATCGGAAAATATTTGCTGACTCGATCAAAGTGGATAAAGCAAAAAACCGTGATATTGAAAAAATGCATGCCTATCGTGACGCCCTACTTGGTACAAGAGGGAGTTACGTCCTATATCCATCGACAGATGCCGAAATCAAAATCTTCGTTCGCCATGCCGATCCGAAGTATCTGGAAACGAATAACTTACCAAGCATCGGTGCTTTTCCTCTGCATCCTGGCAGCGGAGAATCAACTGCCAAGCAACGGCTCAACATATCAGAATTTATTGCTGACGCGATAGGCGCGCTAAGTGAGTTTCATTATCAAGAAGAAACGGGGCTAAAAGAAAGTTAAGAAATACTTGTCGTCTATTCAAGGAGATATGAATGGCAAAACGTAGGTATGGTTTCGACGAAGACAAAATTGTCCGCTTTTTAAAAGAAGGGCGAGGGCAAGGTAGCGGAGCGAGTTACCATCCTTGGTTGACGTTGCAGGAAGTATCGTCACTAGGGCGTTCTTCGCGAATTCATAGCCGCAAGACTGGGCGCGAACATCATTTGCTTTCGGACATTGAAACGGCAGTATTTTTGTTACTCGATTGGTCAGACTCCGTGACTGACATCCGCGAGCAATTCCCACTTGATCGAAACGAAACCAGACGCATCGCTGCTGAAATGGGCGTTCGACATCCAATCGATACGCACAGCCAAACGGACATCGTTATGACAACCGATTTCTTGATAGATATGCGCACACTTAGCGGGATCATTCTTATTCCCCGGTCGGTAAAGCCCGCCAGCGAACTGGACAATGATCGTACGCTGGAAAAGCAAGAAATTGAGCGTCGATATTGGCAAGCGAAAGGTAGTGAGGGTTGTGTCGCAATAAGCGTATCTGGTAAAGTTTGATATGGGCGATTTTCGTAAAAGCATCATCAAAAGTACCCTCCGCTAGGTTCTTAAACGACTGCATTATCCGTTGGAAGTCATGATGCTTTGTGTCCGCTGGTACGTGGCATACCCATTGAGTTTTCGTCATATCGAAGAAATGATGGGAGAACGCGGCGTTGTCGTTGATCACGCCACAGTACATCGCTGGGCCGTGAAGATATTGCCTGTGCTGGCTAAGATATTTCGTTCACGTAAGCGTTCCGTAGGTCGGAGTTGGTGCAAGGATGAGACGTATATCAAGGTGAAGGGGCAATGGAAATAGTTGTATCGCGCCGTTAACCGTGAGGGACAAACCATCGATTTTCTGCTCACGGCCAAACGCGATCTGGCTGCAGCACGACGCTTCTTTGAGCGGGCCATTGGGCTACACGATTGACAAAAGTGGTGCCAATATCGCGGCCGTCCTCAGTATCATCGCTAACACCGGCGCTGACATTCAGATGCGCCAGAGCAAATATCTGAATAACATTGTCGAGCAAGACCACCGAGCCATCAAGCGAATAACCCATCCCATGATGGGATTGAAGAATTTCCATTGTGCACAGGCTATCATTGCGGGTATTGAAACCATGCATATGATTCACAAAGGACAAATGATGCCTGCCTCAAAAGGGCAGACTTTGTCCAAAGCTGAACAATTTTACAGCCTGGCATTTTAATTTTCCAAGGTATTGTCACTTTCCGCGCTTGTTCTAACTTATTGCGACACAACCCAAAAAGCTGTTTATCTTCGATGACCTAATTTTTTAAAAACTTTCCCTGTTTTTTTATTGAAAAACCAAACTTCTTCTACAGATAAATACAAAATCGATGCCTTTGTTATGAACGTATTCGGACGATCAATTGTTGGCTCCTCATAGTCCGTACCCGCCAAAGAAAACGGTAATGTCAGGTGACCAATCACTAGAGTTTCCGTGTTATTGAACGCCTCTCTAGCTTCACTACCAGTCATCGTGATTGTGTCGGCCGGATCAAAGATGCCGAAAATATCTGTTGATGATTCGGTCCCTAAACGTCTATGGAACGCATCGACATTGAGTCCAATTAATACTTGGTTCACTTCGATTTCTTGGCCTCGGACTTTGGCATTGAATGCATTACTGGCCACGTAATTTCCAGTGACCTTATTTTTTGAACTCCATACGAAACCTTTGATCGCTGAGTCATCCAGCAGCATCCTGTTTTCCATATCAGCGGCGGTTACCTTTGTAGTATTTCTTGCTGAGGTCACGTAAAATATTTGTTTTTCCGCATCAAAACTATCCTCAGCCCCGTCAGTGCGATCAATTACAAAGGCAAGCCGAGAGTCCAATGAAAGCTTGCTGGTAATTTTTAATGTTTGTGCCGACTTAATTCTCTGTGAATAGTCATCATTTGATTCAAATTTTGATTTTTTGAATTCACTCTTTGCGGACAAAACTTTGTAGATTTCAGCTGCATTATGCCCCTTGAATCCAGCCGACAGACTATCAGCATCAAGTTCATTAAATTCATCGTCGAAGTACCGCATTGGAGCAGCGTGACTTAAAATTGGAATGGTAAATATTAACGAAAGTATAATTTTTTTTGTTTTGATTGAATGCAACATTTAATATTTCCGATACTTTTATAAACGGGGGTTTGACCGTATCATTGATCACATTTAGTGGCACCAAAAACCACTTCTTCTATTTCTACTGCTTCCATCAACTAGTCCAATTTTATTAATAGCAGCGATTAAATTAATTTTTTCTAAAAACAGTCTGGAAGAATTTAATTATAAATAACACCGTTGCGTATCCCGCAAATCCTACCGCTACAAAAAAAGCAATTACCCATATGCTGTGTTTGTTCGCTGGCAAATCTGAAGCATATAAAAGGAAAAATACAATACTAATACCATAAAAAATAGCCACTTTGTCTAGGGGAATTTGTGTTTCCGGTACGTTCCTCGATATCGTGTCGGCGGAGTTTTTTGCAACATCAACCACTTCTTCCATTACTTTTTCTACACCAGCAGAGACCGCTTGCTTTTTTTGATATCGTTTTTGCGCTTCTTGTAGTTCAAGTTTTTCTTTCTCAAGCTTTACTTTTGCCAATTCGATTTCCAATTGTCTTAATTCATCACTCATTTTTTGCCTTTCTAGTTGGTGATAGTTACTCATTTAAACCAGGTTGTTTACTTCCTTTTTTCAACAAAATGAGCCAAGGTGTTGTCGCCGACGTTAGATTGCCCTATCCACCGAAATTCCGTTGATCCATCCAACACCATCGAAAACTATTGCCCTTAACTGGATTCATCGAGTTGAAACGGGGCAGTCAAATATTGGCATCTGGGTCAATTTAACACCGGCGAGAACAATAGCCCGCATCGTGGCTACCGACTCTAGTATTTGAAGGGATGTTTTCAAAGTCAAGAACTTAGCTTTGACGAGTTTGAGAAACTTGATTTGTCTCAATATCGCAGTAGTATTTCTGAGGTGACGCTAGCCTAAAATAGAGGGCGATGTCTTCCACCTTATGTCAGGTGTAAAGCATACCGAAAGATATGTGGTGCAGGGGGCGGGGTGTTGAGTAGCCAGAAAAAATCGCCGATAGATCTCCATGCTGTTGCAGGGTCTATCAGCGATTTTCAGCGATAACGAAATGTCGTCTTACTTATTTACCTGTTGAAACGCCGACTTTGTTGGACTGAATGTCTGCTTTGCGTTGTGCATTAACGGCATTTTCCTGACGGTTTAACTGACGTTGTTGAGCCTTCGTAATGTGTCCGTTATCCGCGGCTGCATCAGCGCGTTCTTCTTTTCTGATCGCTGTATCTTCTTTGTTTAATTGCTTTCCTTGCGCCTTAGTCAGGGCGCCATTTTTTACTTCTTTCGCTGTCGTGGCTTTTTCATGTTTTTCACGTGCGACGACTTCTGCACGACGCGGGTGTTCTTTGGCGAACGTAGCGTCTTGGGCAAACGCTGACTGAATTGACAGAACTGCTAAGCCAGCGAGGATTGTTGCGGAAGCGATGTGGCGTGTTGTTTTGAACATGATGATCTCCTGATAAATTAAACATAGTGGTTAAATTAGGAGACATTCATTTGATGCATCCTATGTGCCTAATAACGCGCTGTTGGTTGAACGCGATGACGTCGATGTGTAACGATATTTAGGTGTTCAGATAACACAATGTATCATCGACTAAGATGATTTTCGTCGCGCTAGTTTATCGTTGCGCAGACAAAAATGGCGTGAATCTACCTGCAAGAGTGAGGAGTGCTTCTTGCATTAAACTGAGTTTATTTTCCCCTTTTGACACGGCGTATAGTGGTCGCCAGCATCCGCAGTCGTATTCCGCTAGAATCGTCTGCTTAATGTGGCCTATCGCGGGAGAATCTCTTGAAACGACAATTATTCGTCTTGATCGCTGGTGTGGCGGTTACACTGCCCTGTGTGTGTTTTGCTGCAAATGAAGAAATTCAGGTCTATTTGGATGATCTGAGTCAACCCGGTCAGTTTGGGGTGGATGTGCATAATAACTTTGTGATTTCTGGTGACTCAACATTACCTTACCCAGGTGGTTTGGCGCCTCTTCATCAGTATCGGCTCACGCCTGAGTTTTATTATGGTCTGACGAAGACTGTCGAATTAGGTGCCTACTTACTCACGACCAAAACCAGCGATGGCCAGACTCATTTCGAAGGTGAAAAAGTACGGATCAAGTACATCGCTCCGCATGATTCTGACAATGGCTTGTTCTGGGGGGCCAATCTTGAGGTGGGGAGAACCAATTTGTATGCCTCGCCCCAAGCATGGAATGCTGAACTGAAAGGAATTGCAGGATACCGTTCTGGTCGCTGGACCTTTGCAATTAACCCAAACGTTGACTGGAGTTTGTCTAAAGGCGGCGGCCCGGTGACCTTGGATGTGGATGGAAAAGTGGCCTACAAAGTCACTGAAAAGACGCAAATTGGACTGGAGACTTACAACGAGCTCGGTCCCTTGCGGCATCTGCAAGGGCTGAACCAAAATAGCAAAACCCTGTATCTGGCGCTGGATCATGATTTTGGTCAATATGATCTCAATGCGGGTATCGGCCGGGGCTTGACCAGCGATGCAGATAACTGGGTTCTCAAATTTATTATTGGTACGCATTTTTAGTCATCGCTGACGGCGGCGGTAGGCGACTGCAATGTCATTGACATGTAATGCCAGCATCCTACGCGTTATGAAAGACTCTGATAGCATGCAACTCTTACGGAAGACGTGTAAGTTTTTTTGTTTCCAGACGACTACGTAACGCATAGCCATGATCGGTGAAGTCCATGTTGGTGCTGTGCATTACTGGTAGTTTCTTCAATCGGAGTTTTTATGACACGCTACAGCAAATCGGCAGAGGCGATCAGCGCCCTGACCCCTGAACAGTTCAATGTGACGCAACGCAATGGTACTGAAAGACCAGGTACGGGTGAGTATCTCAACAATAAACAGCTGGGTATCTATGTTGATATCGTTTCTGGCGAACCTTTGTTTGCGTCGTCGGATAAATACGAGTCTGGTTGTGGCTGGCCAAGTTTTACCAAGCCTATCACGCATGGCTTTGTTAAAGAGTTGCATGACGACAGCCATGGTATGCGCCGGACAGAGGTACGCTCTACCAATGGCGATAGTCACCTCGGGCACGTATTTCCGGACGGTCCCCGAGATCGCGGTGGCCTGCGCTATTGCATTAATTCCGCTTCGCTGCGTTTTGTACCACTGGCAAACATGGTGGACGAGGGATACGGCGATTATATAGATCAGATCGAAGGAGCTTGAGATGACAACAGCGCGCGCAGTATTGGCTGGTGGATGCTTTTGGGGCATGCAGGACCTGATTCGTCAGCTACCAGGCGTCCAAAGCACCCGTGTTGGCTACACTGGTGGTGATGTAAAAAACGCCACCTATCGTAATCATGGTACCCATGCTGAGGGCATTGAAATTAGCTTTGATCCGACCGTGATCAGCTACCGGCGTTTGCTGGAATTCTTTTTCCAGATTCACGATCCGACGACGCCCCTGCGTCAGGGCAATGATCGCGGCATGTCATACCGTTCAGCGATCTATTTTACGGATGAAGCACAACGTCTCGAGGCTGTGAATACGATCGCCGATGTGAATGCGTCCGGTTTGTGGCCCGGAAAAGTCGTCACCGAAGTAGAGCCAGTGGGTGAATTTTGGGATGCTGAACCTGAGCATCAAGACTATCTGGAAAAACATCCCCATGGCTATACGTGTCATTTTCTGAGAACGAACTGGGTCTTGCCAAAAAGAGCAGCAAGCTAAACAGGAAACTAAACATGAAGGTGACCGGGCATGGCATGACACCATGATCCCGGTGTTTTATTTTAGTGATGGACTGATTGAGTGCGTCCTCAACTAACACTCAGAACAATTGTCGCTGACGGCTGATCAGTGTATCAAAATCATCGTTCAATAGCGGCAGAATGGCGTCAGCAATTGGTTTGAGCTGATGAGAAATGTAGTGCTCGTAATCAATCGCTGCTTGTCTGATCTCGAGCGGTTCAGAGCCGTTGCGGGTGATGACGTAACTAATCCAGCCACCGTGTTGATATTGCAGCGGACGCCCGCGTTGCAGATTGAAGTCATCGGCAATCCGCGCCGCGCGGACATGCGGCGGCACGTTACGCTGGTAGTCAGCTAGTGTGCGACGCAGGCGCTTGCGGTAGACCAGTGCCTGATCGAATTCGCCGCTCAAGGTACGCTTTACATAGTCACGGACAAACTCTTTATACGGTTGTCGCCGGAAAATTTGTCCATACAGCGTTTGCTGAAATTCCTGCGCCAGCGGCGTCCAATCAGAACGCACCGTTTCTAAACCTTTGTAGACAATATCATCGCTGCCATCGGTGCGAATGGATAAACCTGCGTACCGTTTTTTACTGCCTTCTTCTGTGCCGCGGATGGTAGGCATGAAGAAGCGGCTATAGTGTCTTTCAAATTGAATTTCTAAGGCACTGTCGAGTTGATACTGCGATTGCAGGTGTTCCTTCCACCAACTGTTAATGTGCGTGACTAAGGTCTTGCCAATGTGGGTTGCATCGTCTTCACTGCGTGCTTCCTTGAGCCAGACAAAGGTGGAGTCGGTATCGCCGTAAATCACCACGTAGCCTTGCTGCTCAATCAGTTTGCGTGTCTGGTGCATGATCTGATGTCCGCGCATGGTGATCGAGGAGGCGAGTCGCGGATCAAAGAAGCGACAACCTGTCGAGCCTAGGACGCCATAAAACGAATTCATGATGATCTTGAGTGCCTGTGATAAAGGCGCGTTGTGTTCACGTTTGGCGACATCGCGAGCGTCCCAGATCTGACTGACGATCGCAGGCAGGCAATGCTTGCTTCTGGAAAAGTGGGCGCCGATAAAACCAGGCACCGCGGCATCGTCATCAGGATTGCTGACACCTTCAATCAATCCCACCGGATCAATCAGAAAACTGCGGATGATCGACGGATAAAGACTCTTGTAATCGAGTACCAGCACTGAATCGTACAAGCCCGGCTGCGAGTTCATCACAAACCCCCCCGGGCTAGGCTCGCCATGGATATCGCCGAGGTTAGGCGCTACGTAACCTTGCCGGTGCATTAACGGCAGGTAGCGGTGCGTAAATGCCGCGACAGAACCGCCACTGCGATCCGCGGCTAAGCCAGTCACCGTCGCACGTTCCAGTAAAAACGACATCAGTTCTGTTTTGGCGAAGATCCGCGTGACCAGCTCACAGTCTTTGAGGTTGTACTTCGCTAATGCGGGTTTGTCTTCGTCAAAGCGGCGTTGGATTTCATCCATGCGTTGATACGGATTGTCGCTGGCTTTCCCTTCGCCCAATAAGGTTTGCGACACAAATTCCAGACTGAACGATGCAAAATTCCAGGTTGCTGATTTTAAGGCCTCAATCCCATCGATGATCAGGCGACCAGCAACGCCGGCAAAAAAATGTTCCTGACGTTGATGTTTGCGCCATTCCATGACGCTGCCATCCCGTCCAAGCGTGAGAGGGATGCGGTATTGCTCGGCATGCTGCTGCAAGATCCGTAAATCGAATTGCACCAGATTCCAGCCGATGATGGCATCCGGATCATGGGTCGTAATCCAGGTGATGAGTTTTTGCAGTAAGGCGGGGCGGCTGTCGCAGTATTCCATTGCAAAATCGAGCTTACTGGCATCACCGTTCGCAGGAGCCAACATATATACCTGACGCTGTCCGCAGCCCTCTAGCGCAATGGAATACAGCTCGCCATTGATGCTCGTTTCAATGTCCAACGATACTAATCGTAACTGCGGCCGGTAGTCAGTCGCAGGTTTGAGGTCGTTGCTGGAGAGTAAGGTTTGATCATCAGAGGCAGGACGACACAAGACCGGTGCCGTGATAAAACGCTCCATCAGATAACGATCGGGCGGCAGGATGTCGGCTTCATAGACATCGACACCTGCCTGTCGCAAGCGGCGCTCCAGCTGACTCAGATGACGATAGTGTGTGCAATACAATCCCAGTACGGGACGTTGCTGAAAGTCTTTTAAGGTCAGCTCACGCAACTCTGCTTGGTGCTGCTTGCTTTGGGGTTGGTGACGCAGGACAACTTCTGCCTGCTCACGTTGTTCAGTAGGAATAAACGCCACACAAGGCTGCTGTTGTAAACGCAGCTGGCGCGGTCCTTGGTCCGTCGCTAGCCAGAACGTAATTTCTGTACCTTCCGGCGTATCGCGCCAGTGGCGGGTGAGAATAAAACCTGCTTGTAACTCAGTCATGCTGATGGCAGTAAGTGGGTGTTAGCGACAGCAATCACACTGCGGGTCAGACCATCGAGTAGGGAAGAGGCAGAGCGCGCCTGTTGCCAGAATAAGGGCACATCCAGCGGCGTCTGTGGCACCAGTTCGACCAGCGTGCCATGATCGAGATGCGCTTGGATCAGTATCTGTGGGTGCAGTCCCCAGCCCATTCCAGCTGCTGCCGCCGCGACAAATGCATGCGCTGACGGCAATGCATGTCGCGGTAATTCAATGTGCCGATGACACAGTCGCCGTACCCAGCGGGCTTGTAATTCATCCTTGCTGTTAAACACCAGACTCGGTGCCTGCGCGAGGCTGGCACTACCGACGCCATGCGAAAAAAAACGTTCAACAAATGCTGGGCTGGCTGCTGCCAGGTAGCGCATGGATCCCAGCGCACGGCTATTGCAGCCCGAAGGTGCCTGTGCCGTGCTGGTGACCGCAGCGAGCACGGTGCCGGACCGTAGCCAGTCTGCCGTATGGTCCTGATCATCGACGGCAATTTCCATCAACACCGGTGCGGCCGCAGCAAAGCTGGTCATGGCCGGTGTGAACCACGTTGCCAGACTATCTGCGTTGACAGCGATAGGTAGCGGCACGCGGGTTGGCGTATCTTGTCCTAAGGAGGGCACGGTCGATTGCAATTCGTGCTCGAGTAGACGCACCTGATCGACATGCTGGCACAATCGACGGCCTGTCTCGGTCGCAACACAGGGCTGGCCACGGACAATCAATGCTCCACCCACGCTTTCTTCTAACAAGCGGATACGTTGTGAAACGGCCGACGGTGTGACATGCAACGTACGTGCGGCGCGCTCGAAACTACCTTCACGGACGACGGCAGCTAAGACAGAGAGGGATGCGTAGTCCAGCATGAGATTAGTTTTACTTCACTGACGTAAGAAATTGTAGTTTGACTTCATTTGTCGTTAGTTGCAAGCTGGCGCTATGACAAAGTTGACTCTCTCACTCGTTGGCATCGCGCCAGCCTTTACTCAGGGACTCGCATTGAGCCTTGGACTCATTGTGGCTATCGGTGCGCAAAACGCGTTTGTGTTGCGGCAGGGACTGCGGCGCGAATACGTTGGTCGTATCGTCTTGTTCTGTGCGATCTGCGATGCTGTGCTGATTGCCACAGGCGTGTTTGGGATGTCGGAAGCCTTGGGTGAGCGACCACTCTTCACTAAAGCATTGTCACTGGCGGGTGCGGCGTTTTTGGCGATTTATGGGTTTCAGGCCCTGTGTCGCGCGCGTCAATCGAATCAATTGCGTCCGGCAGAGACGGTTGGTGGGATGCGATTGATCAGTGTGCTCTTACAGGCAGCCGCATTTACCTTGCTTAATCCGCATGTGTATCTCGATACGGTATTGCTACTGGGCAGCATTGGTGCTCAACAGCCACCTGCACTGCGCTTATGGTTTGTGGTAGGGGCGTGCTGCGCAAGTATTCTGTGGTTTAGCGTGTTGGGCTTTGGTGCGCGCTGGCTGGCGCCATTTTTTGCACGGCCTCGTGCATGGCAGATGGTTGATGTGCTGATCGGCGTGACGATGTGGGTGTTGGCATTGTCATTGGTTGAGCGTGTGATGAGTCACTAGCCGTTGCTTTTCGTTTAGGGATAATGGGTGGAGTTGATCTGAGGCTACCAGGCTGGGGATAGCCCGGTGGCTACTTACTTGTCTTTGGCTCTGTCTCTAAATCACGCCTGATTGCTTTAGATGTGCAATATCCTCCGCAGGCATTCCTAGCAACGATTGCAACACATCATCTGTTGCCTCACCCAGCACTGGCGGTGCATGACGGACAGGAAGGCGTTGGCCATCGAATAAGTACGGTGGTGCCAGTACCTTGACGCTGCCTGCAACTGGATGGGGTTGTGTCGTAACTAACCCTGCATCGCTGACCCGTTGTGAGGTGAGACTTTCGTATAAGCCTGCAACCATGCCGCAAGGGATGCCCGCCTTGGCCATGTTGTCGAGCAGTGTCTGGCGTGGACGGCTGGCAAGTTCTTGTCGTATCAAAAGGAGTAACTCTTCGCGATTGGCGGCGCGTTGTAAGTTCGTCTGAAAACGTGGGTCGGCTGGGATATCTGGCCGTTCAATCACTTCATGACAAAAGCGGGTAAATTGCGCGTTATTACCGACAGCAATCACCACCGGGCCATCGGCTGCCTCAAACACGCCATACGGCACAATCGACGGATGGGCGTTGCCAAAGCGCGGCGGATCTTTTTCTTGTAATAAGGCTTCAAGTCCATAGTAGGCGGTGATCATTAAGCCGCAATCGAACAACGCCATGCCGATGTCACGCCCTTTGCCTGTTGTTTTACGTTCGTACAAGGCTGCCAGAATCGCCTGCGCTGCATACATGCCCGTCATCATATCCACGACAGCAGTGCCGAACTTGAGAGGTGGTTGGTTCGCTTCACCGTTTAATGCCATCAGTCCGCTCTCGCCCTGAATCACTAGATCATAACCAGGGCGACTGGCTTCGGGCCCTGTCCTGTCATAGCCGGTGATCGAGCAGTAAATCAGCCCGGGATGTTCCGCACTTAGTTGCGCGTAACCGAGACCCATTTTTTCGATACCACCAAACTTAAAATTCTGAATCACGACGTCAGATTTTAATGCCAGCTCGCGGGCAATTTGTTGGCCCTCGGTGGTTTGTAAATCCAAACACACCGATCGCTTGTTACGATTCACACTATTGAAGTAAGGCGTTTCTGTATCACCGATCCGTAAGCCCCAGTCGCGCGTATCGTCGCCCCGTTTCGGGTGTTCGACTTTAATGACTTCGGCGCCCAAGTCGCCTAGTACCATGCCACACCATGGACCTGCTAATACACGCGACAGATCAAGAATGCGGATCCCTGCGAGTGGCAAGGCAAGATTTTTTTCAGACATAACAACTCCATTGATTCAGCGTAGCTGATTGTATGCACGATGAGGCACACAATGACGCCTATTATTTACCACGTAAGGCAGAAAAATTGGCCTGACGTTTTTCTAGAAAGGCAGCAATTCCTTCCGCGGATTCGTTATCACCTTGTGATTCAACCATGTAGACCGCTTCTTGCATCATTTGCGTTTCGAAATCATTTTCATACGCTTTCTGGCATAATTTTTTGATGCGTGCAGTTGCCCGTTGTGGTCCTTGCGCCAGACGTTCTGCTAAGGCGATCGCTTCATTGAGTGCGCCGCCCCTTTCTGTCATGCGATTGAGTGCACCCAGTGCATGCAAACGTTCACTACCGATCCGGTCGCCTGTGAGACTGAATTCTATCAAGACATGGCGCGATAAAATTTCGGATAAAAATTGTGTGATACCGCCATCCGGTGTTAAGCCGACCTTGATGTAGGCGACAGAAAATATCGCATCGCGTGCGGCCACTACCATATCGCAAGCAAATGCCAATGACATCCCCGCACCGGCCGCGCCACCTTCAATTGCGGCAATGACGGGTTTGTTGCAATGACGTATCGCGCGGATCAGGGTATGCAGACCCTCCAATGATTCACCGCGCTGTTCTGTTGGCAATTCCCGCCGGATTTTGAGTTGATTGAGATCGCCACCAGAACAAAAGAAATCGCCAGCACCTGTCAGCACAATCGCTGCTATTGACGGATCTTCCTGCGCGGCTGCTAGCGTAGAGGGCAGTGCTTGATAAAAGCCAAGACTGAGGGCATTACGTGCGCTTGGGTTGTTATTGGTTAGAATCAAGACGGAACCACGTTGCTCGCTGAGTAGCGCAGGGTTCTGTTGAGGTGCGGTGTTATTCGACATGGGATGCTTCCTTCCTGTGTTTCTTGAGCGAGATATCACGCTACAAGTGAAAATGTTCATCGCTCAGTGGGTGATCTATCGTCATCAGAGGTTTTGCATAGTGCGGGTGCAAGGCGTTCAAATGCCATCGATTGTCATCGCAAACTCTGCTGATGACAATCTCTTCACTTCTTGACATTGCGTCAAATTAAATTTGACAATAGTGTCGTCAAAATCGGAACATCAAACGCAACGAACCGGAGCAAAAATGATGGAGTTCAGATGCATCGCTTTGTTGAATGCAATTAAACAGAATGATGGAGAGCCATTACAGTCGATGGTGCGACTAATCAGTTTGTATCATCGGTTTGTTTGAGCGGTTTCTTCGCAGACAGAACGTCGCCGATCATGTCGTTGAGGTGAAAAAGAGTCGTTGTGCGGCGAGCGACTTGGACAACACAGCGTCAAATTAACGTGCCAATTACAAATACGCTCTTGGGGCTTGGTTGGTAAGGAGGGTGAATTACACCCCTGTTTTTACAGATTCGACAAAATAACTACTCCAGCATATCAGGCTGCTTTCACCACTCTATTTCTACCCTCTTTCTTGGCTTGATACATAGCGACATCAATACGTTTCAATAGATTATCAATCGTTTCATTGGCCTTATATTGAGCGACGCCACCGGAAAACGTCACCTTAATATTTTCTTTTGTAAAAAATAGTTCGTTCATCGCAGACTGAATGCGAGTCAAGCATAGCTCTGCTTGTTGTATATCTGTATCAGGTAAAACGAGCAAAAATTCTTCTCCGCCGTAACGAGCCAAAAGAGTTTCTTCTACATTGACGGAAATCACATCTTCAGCACGTAATAATTGACTGATGTTATTGCCGAATTGATAAAGTACCTCGTCGCCAATGTCATGTCCTAGCGTATCGTTGACATTTTTAAAGTGATCAATGTCTAACATTGCAACGCTAAATACGTGATTTGATGAGTCTGCCATTAATTTTAGGTGATTGATGATATTCAATGCATATCGACGGTTTCGTAGCGACGTTAATTCGTCAGTCGTTGCTTGAATTTTTATTAATTCTTGGCCCGCTTGCAGTTCAACATATTGCTTTCGCAATGTTCTTCTGAGGTTCGAAATGAACCCGCCATAACATGCTAGCCATATAAGAATGAGCAAAAAAATTGTTGCTTGGAACAGTTCGACTTTCATTGAAAAAGTGCTCCGGCCCGATGCCGCATCAATACAGATCACCAACCCATAGATGCCCATAATGATGCAAACGGCATATAAATATTGTTTTAAACTTAGCTTTAACATGCCAAAACTGAATGCTGGTAAGTAAAACATTTGACACAGAATTCGTTCATCATAAAAAAGTACATAGGGATTGCACCCCATAATGCCGAAACGATAATTTGTGCGAGGGTCAAACTGGGATCAGAAAAGCGCTGATTCATTCCACTTTTGAATAGAAAGAAAAAGACGACATTGATCAAAATGCCACAACTAATTAAGGTGTTGAAAGCCCACGATGGCATCTTTCCAAGACTGAGCTGCATGATGATGAGCGTTTCAATAGCCACGACGCCATAAGTCGCTAAAGCCATGAAAAAACTATTCATTCTAATTTTTTGTTTGTCTTTATTGTCGACGACACTAACGTGATCCATTTTCTTTCGCTTTCATTTATTAAAAGCAACCAGTTTTCAGTGTTAATCCGTATATTTTTAGTATATACAAGAAGCCGTCAAACTTTATCTTTTTAAGATAAATGAACTTGATGGATGACAAAAATCAACAACGGCATCGCTCTTGAGACGTAAGCCAGCAAGCTGGCAGAAATCGCCGGTGCCGGCCCGACTTCTGCCACAGCCTTAGTCGTACGATTGGAGACGCTGCTCAGCGTGTCGAGAATGGGTGCCAGCTAGCTGCATGACTGTGGCTTGTTCCACGACAGCATTCCAGTAGAGGAAAACGTACCTAAGCCGTTATCGCCGCTGTAGAAACGATGCCGATGATTCACTGGAACAAATGACGTCTGATCGAAGGCCAGACTTTATCTATCGTTGAACAGTGTTATGTCAGATGACGATATCGGAAAACAGCTTTTACGAAGGGCCTGTCTTCCGTATTAAGTGAAACGCAGGCTTGCTTGATGGTTCTTGTTTGTTAGTTGTTGCGGCTATTCGTGGACGTGGAATGCGTCGCGTAGTTCGCGCTTAAGCACCTTGCCAATCGGACTTCGTGGGAGTGCATCCACGATCTCTACCGCTGCCAGGCGCTGTGTTTTGCCTAGCAATGCATTCCCCCACTCCAGCAATGTCACTGCCTTTAACTGGCTGCCCGGCTTCAAGACTACGAACGCCACAGGCGTTTCTCCCCAACGCTGTGATAGTACGCCAACGACAGCTACCTCGGCGATGTCGGGATGCTGCAGCAAGATCGTTTCCAGATCGCTTGGATAGATGTTGAATCCGCCTGAAATAATCAGGTCTTTTTTACGGTCGAGCAGTATCAAAAATCCGTCTTCGTCGAAGCGTCCGATATCTCCAGTACGAATGAAGCGCCGACCACTTGTGTCGCGCCATTCTGCATTCTCGGTCGCAGTTGGCAAGTGATGGTATGAGTTCATCATCGCCATTGAATGCCCGACGATTTCGCCGGTGCCGCCGGGTGAGACTTCACGACCCCAGTCGTCAATCAGGCGGATATCGTGGCCTGGTGCTGGACAACCGACGGTATGCAGTTTATTGGGATGTTCGTGCGCCATGAGAATGCAGGTACCACCACCTTCAGTCATACCATAATATTCAATTAACGCACCGGGCCAGCGCTGAAGAATGTCGGTTTTTAGCGATGCGCTAAACGGCGCACTAGTACAAAATTTTCTTTCAAACGAAGATAAATCATATCGATCAAAATCAGCATGTGCCATCAGGCGTTGATACTGGACCGGAACTAACATCGTATGCGTGACACGATGTTTTTGTGCTAAGTCCAGATAGGTACCAGCGTCGAATTTTTGCATGAGCACTACGCTACTTCCGAGCGCCAGTGCGGGCATGCAGCTGACCAATGTCGTGTTTGAGTACAAGGGTGTGGCAAGTAGCACCACCGCCTGATAGCCATACCCGCTCGCAGCACCTCTTTGTACATGCATCCAGCGCATGCGGTGAGATTGCACAATACCTTTTGGGGTGCCAGTGGTGCCAGACGAGTAGATGATGTTAAAGGTGCTGTCAGGATCGATATCCATGTGAACTGGTTGCGTCCCGGCAGGTGCGAGCCAGTCGTTAAAGTGCATACCGAGGCCAGCGTCGTCGAGCGTAATCAAGCGTGCACCTATTGATTCGACGCGTGGCGCAAGCTCTTGCGCCATCGCCGAGTCGACGAAAATCAAGGTAGCACCTGCATCAGTCACCATCGCCACCAGACTGTCTGCGGTTGAAGACGGCGCTAGTGGCGCCACCGCAATGCCAGCACGTATCCCGCCGAGGAATACTGCCGCATATTCAATTGAGCTTGCCGCGCAAATCGCCAAGGTATCGCCCGATTGCAGACCATCACGTTGCAAGGATGCGGCGATGCGGTCGACGAGCAGATCGAGTGCCTTATAATCCAGACTGCGTTCATGTAAGGTGATCGCCGGTTGTTGCGGCCGTTGCTGAGCATGCAATCGGATCAGATCAGAGACTGTGCCAAAAGGCTGACATAACAGGTCGTCGAGATGTATCATGAGGTCCGTTAAAAGTTGAGATTAGCGTGTTGCATCCGTAGGGATCACTCTTGATGATCGTTACCCTGTCTTAACATGGCATTGTCTTCTTCACTATAACCGTTCTACAGCTTATGCACCGTCGGCCTCATTGTCTTGAAGCTTGCGCCATAGTAATTTCCCGGTAGCTGACTTGGGTAGTGCGTCGCAAAATTCAACGCTACGCGGACATTTGTACGTCGCCATATTCAGATGCGCCCAGTCGATGATATCTTGCTCGCTGACGTTATTGCGAAAGGCGGCCTTGAGCACGATGACGGCCTTAACAGTTTCGCCGCGACGCGTATCACGCTTGGCGATGACGCATACTTCCTGAATCGCAGGGTGCTGATACACCAGTGCCTCCACTTCGGCTGGCCAGATCTTGAAGCCGGCGGCATTGATCATACGCTTGAGCCTATCTTTCATGAAAAAATAGCCGTCCTCATCGACTAAGGCTAAGTCTCCAGTGCGCAGGAAACGCTTGCCATCGATATCGACAAAAACTTCCGCAGTTGCTGCTGGATTATTCCAGTAGCCGCGCATTAACTGTGGTCCGTGTACGATGATTTCACCCACTTCGCCTGGTGGTAATTCGCGCATTGTTTCCGGATCCACTACCCTGGCGTCGACGTCATAGATTGGAATACCAAGACATTGTTTTTTTGGCCGTTCGGGTGGATTAATGTGGGTCGCCGAGATGGTTTCAGACATACCGTAGCCCTCCAGATAGGGGACACCAAGCAAATCGTTGAATTTTTGTGCGATGGCTTCAGGCATTGCCGCTCCGCCACCGCTGATACGCGTCAGGCTCGATAATTCGTACTGATCGATATTGGGACTCGACAGTAGATCCACCACCATCGTTGAAATCAATTGCACGCCATTGACTTTGTAGCGCTTGATGAACTCAGCCGCAGCATCGCGATCCCAGCGTGGTAGTAGGACAACGGTGCTGCCTACATACAAGGGACCATGCATGCCGCCGAGCATCCCTGTCACATGAAAAAATGGTAAAACTGAGAGGGCGACCGAGTCCTGCTGTGATGATAACCATTGAATGCCCGAGAGTACGTTGTACATCACACTCTTGTGCGTATGCATGCAACCTTTAGGATGGCCTGTCGTCCCTGACGTGTAGGGCATCACGGCCAAATCGTCGGATCCGACGGTCAATTTTCCTGGTCGCAAATGGCGCTCCATCATGTCGTTCCAAAGAACCACGCCATCAGCAATAATCTCCTGCCGCGGTGCCGCAATGAATGCTGGCAGCGTCAAATCGGTTGCGCTATGCACATAATCGGCGTAGGCAGCGACGACGACATGCTTGATCCCCTGTCCCACCAAGGGCTCAATATGACAATACAGATCTTGGGGAACGAAAGCGGTATGCGCACCGGAATCGTCGACATAATGACGCAACTCGTTAGTCAGATTCATGGGGTTGATCGGAACAACAACCGCATTGGCGCGTAAAATTCCATAATAGGCAAGGATGAACTGCGGGCTGTTTTGCATATAGAGCAGGACGCGATCACCCTTTACGATGCCACATTCTTGCTCAAGAAAACCGGCAATGCGTTCGACGCCGTCCTTGAACTCTGAAAAAGTCAGTGGCGTATCATAGAAAATCAAGAACGGCTTGTCTGGAAAGCGTGTGGCCGATACTTCCATGTTGTACAAGAGACTGGTTTGCGGAACAGTCAGATGGTGCGGTTGGGATTTAGGCCAAAAGGCGAGGTGGAGATCCGACATATTTTATTTTCCGTAATGTGTCTACAGCTATGTTATCGATGCCAAATGTCGTTGATACGTAGAATGCCAACGGATGCATGCCGAATAATCGCTATCGACAATCGCATCCAGTTGGCCTTTTGCAGGTCGACGCAATCAACTTAACGCGACAACACCTTTATTCGACATGAGACGCTTCTTTCACTTCTTTGCTGAGCGAGATATAACGCTGCAAGTGAAAATCTTCATCCCCCAACTGGTGATCGATCATGATCAGCCGTTTCGCGTAATGTGACAGCGGTAGCTCCCAAGTCATACCGATGCCACCATGCAGTTGTATGCTTTCTTCAGCGACCAGTGTACCGATGCGGCCAATACTAAACTTGGCGGCTGAGACTGCCCGTTCGCGGGTCAGACGATCAGCGTCAATTGCCGCCGCCGCATTGATCACCGATGATCGGGCCTGTTCAATCTCCAGTAAAACATCGGCCATCCGGTGTTGCAACGCCTGAAACTGACCGATCGCCAATCCGAATTGTTGACGGGTCTGTAGATAATCGAGTGTCGCCGCTTTACAGACTTCCATCGCACCAAGCGCTTCTGCACATAAGGCGAGAATGCCACGCGCTGTGACTTTTTCAATGACAGGATAGGCGTGGTTCAGTATGCCCAGCAGCGCATCTTTACTGACCCAGACATTGTCGAGACGGAGTTCAGCAGCGCGTCCGCCATCGATTAATGGATACGTGTCAATAGACAAACCCGGTGTTCCGGCAGGAACGAGAAAGAGAGAGATCCCAGATTCTTCAGCAATATCGCCGCTCGTTCTCGCAGATACCACAAAGACGTCCGCGATCCCCCCATACGAAACGAGCGCTTTTGCACCGTGCAATCGCCAGCCATCCTGATCTGTGCTGGCGCTACTTTCTACCCATGGAAGGTCATTATTTGATGCCGCTTCTTCATGCGCTAGTGCAGCAATATTGCTGCCATCGATGATTCTTTCCAGCCATTGTTGTTGAGACGTATTGCCAACCTCCGCGATGACGCTGCCTGCCAGCACAGCACTACTTAAGACAGGCTCAAGCACCAGACCACGCCCTAATGCTTCAAAAATGACTGCCAGATCAAACCCTGTGCCACCCAGACCGCCATCTTCTTCACTGAATAAGGCCGCCATCGTGCCGAGGTCAGCGAGTTGACGCCAGATTTTGCGACTGATTCCTTGTTCGCTGGCATTGATGGTATTGCGCTCATCAAACGTATATTGCTCGCTGATAAAACGATTCAGACTATCCGCCAGCATGCGGCGTTCTTCACTATGCTCAAAGTTCATGATGCGTTCTCACAGTCCCAAAATCATCTTGCTGATGATATTTTTTTGAATTTCATTGGAGCCGCCAAAGATGGATAACTTACGGCTGTTGAAGTAGTGCGCTGCAACCCCTTTAGCGCTGGATAGTTCTGCTGGCCATGGCGTTTCTTTAGTCGAGGTATTTTTCTCTGGCATGGCGCGGGCATACGATCCCATCGCGCGACGAGTGAGAGAAAAAATTTCCTGACGTATCTCGGTACCGCGGATCTTAAGCATTGAGCTTTCTGCACCAGGTACACCACCACCGGCAACACTGGCGATGACGCGCATATTGGTGGTTTTCATGTTCTCCAGATCAATTTCCACACGGGCGATGCGCGCCGCAAACGCTGGATCATCGGCGAGCGACCGCCCATGGCGCTGACGTATCGCGGCAATGTGTTTCAGACGTTTGAGGGCAGCCACAGAAAAGCCGATACCAGCGATATTTGTCCGCTCGTAGGTCAATAAATATTTGGCGCAGGTCCAGCCTTTATCTTGTTCTCCGACCAGATTTTCAGCGGGTACTCGGACATTCGTAAAAAAGACTTCATTGACTTCATGGGCCCCATCGAGCGTGATGATCGGACGAACGTCGACGCCTGGCGTGTTCATATCGATCAGCAGAAAACTGATCCCTTCTTGTTTGCGGGCCTCGGGATTTGTCCGTACCAGACAAAAAATCATATTGGCGTGTTGACCCAATGTCGTCCAGGTTTTTTGTCCGTTTACGATAAAATAATCGCCCTCGCTATCGGTTGCACGTACTGCACTGGTTTTGACTGCTGCCAGATCAGAACCTGCACCAGGCTCGGAATAGCCCTGGCACCACCAATCCGCGCCGTTCAGAATGCGTGGCAACCAGTACTCTTTTTGCGTCTCATTGCCGTATTTGATGAGTACAGGACCTAGCATGTTGACACCAAAAGGGACGACACGTGGTGCATGCGCAAGACAGCACTCATGTTCAAAAATGAATTTTTCAAACACCGTCCAGTCCGGTCCACCATATTCTTTCGGCCAGTGATTGGCGAGCCAGCCACGCGCATGCAAGATCGCATGCCATTGTTCCGTGTCGGCTTTGGACAAGTGCTCACCGTGCTGCACTTTTTCAGACAGACTGACTGGCAAGTGTGCCCGCAAAAATTCTTTTACTTCCTGTCGGAAGCTTTCTTCTGCTGCTGTGAAATTCAGATCCATGTCGTTTGCTTTCAATAAATTTCAAACAGGCCTGCCGCACCCATGCCACCTGCGATGCACATGGTCACAACGGCGTATTTCACACCACGACGGCGTCCTTCGATCAATACATGACCTGCAAGGCGTGCACCTGTCATACCAAACGGGTGGCCGATAGAAATCGCGCCGCCATTCACATTCAGACGCTCATCCGGAATGCCTAAGCGTTGCTGGCAATAAATCGCTTGTGAGGCAAAGGCTTCATTGAGTTCCCACAAACCGATATCATCCATGCTCAACCCGTGACGGGCGAGTAGCTTGGGTACGGCGAAGACTGGGCCTATCCCCATTTCATCTGGTTCGCAGCCTGCGACGACCATACCGCGAAACGCGCCTAGTGGTGTGAGATTGGCGCGACTGGCTTCTTTGGCTTCCATCAGTACACAAGCCGAGGCACCATCGGACAACTGAGACGAATTTCCTGCAGTAATAAAATGTTCTGCACCCCGTACTGGACTGAGTTTTGCTAACCCTGTGAGGTTCGTGTCGATACGGTTGCAGGTATCGACATCGATGCTGACTTCGCGCTGTGACACCACCCCAGTCGCTTTGTCGGTCACCGCCATCACGGTTTGACATGCCACGATCTCATCACGATAGCGGCCTGCTGCCTGCGCGGCAGCCGTTTTACGCTGGCTTTGTTCAGAAAAAATATCCTGTGCTTCACGACTAATGCCATACCGTGCCGCCACAATATCGGCGGTTTCTATCATTGCTAAATACAAGTCAGGTTTATGTTCGAGTATCCATGGATCGAGGCTGCTGGCGCCGTCTTCACGGGTACGGATTTGCGAAATGCTTTCAACGCCACCAGCGATCATTGCCGGTGCACCATCAACAACAATCCGTCCCGCCGCCATCGCAATTGCTTGCAAGCCAGATGCGCAAAAGCGGTTGACGGTGGTGCCAGCAATACTGATTGGCAAACCGGCGCGGATGATCGTTTGGCGAGCGATATTGCGGCCAGTCGTGCCTTCTGGGTAGCCACATCCCAGAATCGCATCTTCTATCAATGCTGGGTCGATGCCGGCACGTTGTACTGCTGCACCCACAGCAAAGGCTGCGAGGGCAGGGCCAGAAGTGATATTGAATTCGCCACGGTGAGCTTTGGTCAGTGGGGTACGTGCCGTTGAAACAATGACTGCTTCGCGCATGATGAGGTCTCCTGAATTGTTATTGATAACGATGATATTGTTAGAGGTTTGGGTGTTTGGGTCAGTTCGTATCCTGTAGATGATTCAGGCTATCGAAATTCGCATCCCGTTCAACTAAATCGATCAGCAAAGGTGATGCTTGCCAGAACAGCGGATCTTCTTTGGCGAACTCCCGGATATCAGCCAGAATGCTGGACAAACCAACGGTGTCGGCATACTTCATCGGCCCTCCACGGTGGCGCGGAAATCCATACCCATTCATGAAGGTGACGTCGACATCCAAAGGCCGCAACGCAATACCCTGATGCACGACATTGGCGCCCTCATTGATCATAGCTGCCATGTAGCGACGCAGAATTTCATCATCAGTAAATGTGCGTGGAGTGATGCCTACCCGTGCCTGCTCTGCTTCGATAATGGCGAGGATCTCCATATCGGATTTGCCAGTCCGTGTCCCATCGGGGTACAGATAATAACCACGCCCAGTTTTTTGTCCGAACCAGCCTCGTTCGCAGATGCGGTCGGCGATCTGCACATAACGTGCTCTCGGGTCTCGTGTCGCAGCACGGCGTTTGCGGGTTGCCCAGCCAATGTCACCACCTGCTAGGTCGGATACTTGAAACGGTCCCATTGCAAAACCAAAGTCCACCAATGCTTTGTCGATCTGATACGGCGATGCACCATCTTCCATCATATGATCGGCTGCCTGACGGTAGACTGCTAGGATACGGTTACCGATAAACCCATCACATACGCCTGCTCTGACAGGGACTTTTTTTAATATTTTTGCGAGGGCAAATGCAGTTGCGACGATATCTGGCGCGGTTTTTTCAGCAACGACAATTTCCAGTAACTTCATCACATTGGCAGGTGAAAAGAAATGCAGACCAATGACATCTGCTGGCCTGGAAATACTCGCGGCAATGTCGTTGACGTCAAGGTAAGAAGTATTGGTCGCTAAGATTGCGCCAGTTTTGCAGACACGATCCAGTTCACTGAAGACCGCCTTTTTGACAGAGATATCTTCAAAGACTGCTTCAATCACCAGATCCGTGTCAGCCAGTGATTCATAAGATAAGCTGCCCTGATAGCGTTGCATGATCTGCGTTTTTTGATCAGCGCTCAGGCGTCCTTTAGTGATCAGGCCATCAAACACTTTGTCGATGTACTGACGTGCTCTGGCGAGGCCAGCGTCATCACGCTCAATCAGGGTAACGGGCAAACCGTTCTCTAATAAGGCAATCGCAATCCCTGCACCCATCGTGCCGCCACCAATCACGCCTGTGGTGGCGATGGAGCGTGCCTTGGCTGATTGGGTTTCAGGTGCCAGGAAGACAGCTTGTTCGGCTCGTAGGGCATGGGCCAGTGCTGCATCCTTGATTTCTTGCGCAACGTCTTTTTGCATAATGAGAGGCTTTCAATGAGATGGCGCCCCCCAAAAAAATGCAACAGCGGCCAATGCCGGGGGCTCAATATCATTGATTGTCATCGCAAAGTGCGTTGTTGACAATCTCCTCACTTCTTGACAGTAAGTCAAATTACATTTGACAATAAACGTGCTAGTGCCGCATCAGAACGGCGATTAAATCAGGTCCAGCTTTCACTGAGCGCGATGATTTTCTCACTCAGAAAATGGATCACAGCGCGGGTGGACGGGGACGGATAGCGATTGGGGAGAGTCAGTACATAAAGGTTACCGCCAAGATCTGCCACACGGTAATCCGGCAGCAAAGGGACAATCCCCGCGTAAGCTGGCATGTGCTGTACATAGGCGGGCAATAAACCGACGCCCAGTCCCTGCGACACCGCATCTGCCAATAACGGAAAATCGTCTGATTGCAGTCCGGTAGTCAGTTCTACTGTGTGGGTATCGTTGTCGTATTCCTTGTGCGCTAACTTCATGCTGACACGCAGGCCTGGATACGGCGAAGCAACCAGCGGGTGATGGGCAAGGTCGCTTGGCTGGAGGATAGGGCCATGCCGTTTCAGATACTCGGGCGAAGCAAATAGCTGCCAGTTGATCGCACAGAGGTATTTTGCGACGCAATCCATAGGTGGTGTTGTGGTAATTTTGAGTGCCACATCGACTTCTGCCGCAATCAAATTCTGAATCCGGTTATTGAAAGTCACATTGAGCGTGATACCCGGATGTTGTTTTGCAAAATCGAGCAGCATCGCACCAGCATACATACGCCCAAAGCCAGTTGGTACACTGATTCTGACGTGGCCCCGTAATGATTGCCCCAGATGATCAATCGACGCACGCGTCGTGCTCAGGTCTGCCATCATCCGCTGGCCGTATTCATACAAAATCTGTCCTGCCTGAGTCAATTCTAGGCTCCGCGTTGAGCGACGCAGAAGTTGTGCCCCAGCTTCCCGCTCCAGCAATTTGAGCTGGTGACTGATGTTAGAGCGCGTCATATTTAGACGCCGCGCCGCCGCACTCAGACTACGGGCATCAACCATCTCGAGAAACATGCTGATTAGATTCAGATTCATTGCTTTGTTGAATACAATTAAACAGAGGTAGTGATAGTAATCACTTTTAATGGCGCCGACAATTAGTCTTTGTGATCATTGCTGTCTTGGTATAAGTCGTTGTAACGAGGACGCATATTGCACATGATATTGCCACTACGACATTTTTTACGGTCATAATGGCGGACACAGAAAAGAAAAGAGAAAGGTAAATGATGTCAATTGAGCATCTTATTCGTCAGCTTGAAACACAGTCAACAATATCGATTCCCGCAGGATGGGGCCAAGGGCGAGCCACATTCGGTGGCTTATTGGGTAGTCTGATGCTGAGTCGTTTGCATGCTGTATTGGGTGATCTGACCAATGACCGTGTATTGCGATCTGCAACAATTTCTTTTATTGGCGCCGTTGCTCCAGGCGACGTTGAAATAAAGACAGAGATTTTTCGGAGCGGTAAATCCGTGACCCAAGCCTCGGCAACGTTATTGCAAGACGGGGCTGTGATGGCACTGCTACTGGCAAATTTTGGTAGTAGCCGCGTCTCTGCGATAGACATCCCTGCGACGATCAGTTCACCACAAGGCAAGTCACCAGAGGAGGCAATGAAATTTGCATATATCCCAGGTGTGATGCCGGAGTTTATTCAACAAGTTGATCTGCGCTGGGCACAAGGCGCTCTTCCGTTTAGCGGTGCAAAGCAAGCTGATTTTAGTGGATGGATGCGCTGGAAGGATACATTTCCAGTTATGTCCGTTACGCATTTGTTGGGACTCATCGATTCTTGGCCCCCATCTGTGTTGCCCGTGCTCAAGGGGCCGGGTAACGCCAGTACGCTGAGTTGGAATATTGAGTTCTTGTCGCATGATTTTAACAAGAGCAGTGAACATTGGTGGCAGTATCAGGTCACGACGGACTTTGCCCATTCCGGTTATGCGCATGCTGTTGCGCATATCTGGGATGATGAAAAAAATCTGGTAGCAATTAGTCGCCAAGTGACGACCGTATTTGCTTGATGTTCCTTAAAAAACAGTCATCGTTAAAATTCCTCAAATTCCTCTTCAGAATTACGGTGATTGTTTTTTTGTTTTGCTTGTTTAGTATTGACGGTAATGAGTTGAGATTTCTTTTTTTGTTGTGCTGGCTTAACTGCGTTGAACCGTTGCGGTGGGATATTGATTTGCGCCGCATAGTTATTGCTGACCTTAAAGGTGCTAACTAGCTGATTTAGCGCCATCACCTGGTCATCTAACGCGTGCGCTGCTGCGGCAGCTTCTTCAACAAGAGCGGTATTTTGTTGAGTGGTATCATCCAATTGAGTGATTGCCAGATTAATATGGTCGATGCCTGTCGTTTGTTCGTGACTTGCTGCAGTGATCTCACCGATGACGTGCGAGACTTTTTTCACACTCTCAACCACTTCCTCAATCGTCTTTCCTGTGTCATTGACAAGTTTAGTCCCGTTGACGACTTTATCGACCGTATCAAAAATCAGATGTTTAACCTCTTTAGCTGCTTCTGCGCTGCGCTGCGCGAGGCTGCGAACCTCACTGGCCACAACGGCGAAACCACGCCCCTGTTCGCCAGCTCTGGCTGCTTCCACCGCAGCATTTAACGCGAGAATATTGGTCTGAAATGCGATGCCATCAATCACACTGATGATATCGACAATTTTTTTTGATGAGGTATCAATCGCGGTCATTGTTGAGATCACCTGCCCAACCATTTGCCCACCTTTACTGGCAATGTCGGAGGCTGATGCGGCAAGTTGATTCGCTTGGCCCGCGTTGTCCGCATTTTTTCTCACTGTGGACGTTAATTCTTCTATGGAAGCAGCGGTTTCTTCGAGCGTACTTGCCTGTGATGCGGAACGTGAGGATAAGTCCATGTTTCCAGCAGAAATCTCCTGTGATGCAGTGGCAATGGTCCCTGTACTTTGTGTCACTTTGGACACAATGTCTGAAAAACTATCACGCATATTCTTAATCGCTGTCAGCAGACTTTCACGATCAGCCTTGCTGACATCAATATCAATCGTCAGATCGCCGGTGGCAATCTGATTGGCAATTTGTTTTACGTGTAAGGGTTCTGCACCTAATTGTTTATACAGTAAACGCGTAATGAACTCAGCGATCAATAATGACGCAAGGACAGCAATCACGGAAAATGTGATGAGCAAGAAGTTCTGATGCGCATAATCATTTGCTGCTGCGATCTCCTCAGCTTTGTTTTTTTGTAACTGCAAATCAATAAATGACTGGATATTATTGTGCCACTTTGTCGTCATCGGATCCGCTTGCTTGAATAAATAGTCAGCGCCTTGCACTTTATCTTTTTTTGCTGTTTCAAGAAACTTGTTATCGGTCAGTTGAACTTCAAGCGTAATTTTTTTAATCTCGGCAACAAAGGCTTTGCCTTTTGTATTTAACGGCATTTTTTTGAGTTGCTCGAAAGCGCGATTGTAATTTTCTCTGGCTTCACCGAATTTAAGAAGCTCTTTTTCATAGGCAGTTTCATCGGTGATCAATACGAGTGATCTCATGACTTTGGACATAATATGAATCGCGTTAGACATATCAGCGAGATGGGCAATTTTGACCGAGTTGATCTCGCTGACGTGTTTTAATCGTTCGTTTGTTTCTGTCATGCTAAAACTGCTGAGCACCGAAATAACGATAAGAAAACTCAGGATTGCTGCAAAACCTACCCTGATTTGCGCCTTAATAGTGAACGTAGATAATGTCATTTTGAGCACCTAAAAAATGCTGTTTTGTTGTATTTGCAGTAGACAAAAATTGCTTACAAAAATAGTCTTTCAGTGTTTTCCTATTGAAGCTTTAAACAGAAAAGTTGCTAAGTATTTTTTAATGGTTAATGCAAACTTAATGCAAATCAAAAGAAACGACAGTTGATAATGAAGACAAATAATTGACACACATTGTTCTGGTGAATATGGCGCGACATTGACGTTGACGAATTACCACAGCATGTATTGACGCCATGGTTGAATTTTGTTTCTGCCGTATAAATAACGGTTTACAGTAGAACTTAAATCACTTTTTTTAAAAATAAAAGATAGCGAGAGTTTTGTCCACGAATTTGGTTCAGTCGCAGTAAACATCTGTTGTTGAGTGACCACCTTAGATCTTGATCGACGTAGTTGAAACGCGGCTACATCACTATCTACGTGGCATCTGAACTAGGTTGAGCCGGATCTAGCGTTGTAGATCAGCAAAAAAAGGTCTGGTGGTGTCGTTCTTCAGATCGCGTCGTGCGTGTTGTTGTGGGACTGATGTAAAACCGTCACCGTAGCGTGATGACTCATCGCCTTACTATTTTTTCTGTCACCATCACGATGTAGTCATGGCACAGTTTTGTATCAATCGTCATTTTAAAAAATTGACAAAAATAGGAATAAAAAAATAAGCGACGTATTCATTAGATGGTAAAAAAATAGCGCCATTCTTTTACCAATTGCAAATGAAGGCGTCAATTTTCTGCATTAACAATCAGAAAATTTTTGTGAGTTTGATTTGGTATAACAATTCTTTGAGGAAATATCTTTTGTAGCTCCTGTCGTTGTTGGACTCTTTGGTATCAACCAACCCAATATCTTTAATGAATGGTGGCGAAAATGAATATGTCAAACTTAACGGTTAAATTTAAAATGGTAATGGGCTACGCCATTGTTTTGGTTTGTCTAGTGTCTGTTGCGATATCGGGCTTATACGGAATGTCTGAGGCTAACGATACACTCAAGCATGTGACAGAGGTCAATACCGTTAAGATGACGTTGCTAGAAGACATGTCTAACTCCGTCCACATTGTATCGCGCGTAATTCGCTCGCTTGCATTGATTACTGATCAGACCGTTTATGATCGTGAATTCCAAAAAATTATTGCGGCCCGTAATGAATACGATAAAGCGTTCACCTCTTTGCAGGGAATGCCTTTGGATCCCAGGGACAAGAATTTTGTCGATGAAATAAAAAAAGACATGGAGGTCGCACGCGCTAAGAATAACCAGTTTCTTGAGATGGCTAAGCAGAACAAAGATCAGAGTATTGTTTTTTTACTCGCAGATGCCAACCCTGCCAATGCTATCTGGCAAGACAATATTCATAGTTACATTAATTTGCAACGTGAAAAAAATAAACAGGACAAATTGATTGAGGCGCGGGAATATAGCGAGCTGCGGCTCGTGATCGTGTTATTTTCTGTTGGTGCCATCGTCTTCTCAATCGCAGTTGGCACCTTGATTACCCGCTCATTGCTGCACCAGTTAGGCGCTGACCCGCTTTATGTCCGTTATATTGCCAGACAACTTGCGACGGGTGACCTGACAGTCAATATTGACGTGGGTAAAGCCCATCCTAATAGCCTGATTTCCGCCATCAATATGATGCGTAACAATATCGCAGAGGTTGTCACAAATGTTGCTCAGGGCGCTGAGACAATTTCAAATGCCTCTAAAGAAATTTCAATTGGTAATGCAGATCTTTCTATGCGTTCACAAACACAGGCCGGTGCGATAGAAGAAACAGCATCTTCGGTGGAGGAGTTGACTTCAACCGTTAAAAATAACGCCGATAATTCACGCCAGGCCAATCAGCTTGCTGCATCTGCATCTGATATTGCGGCGGATGGCGGGGGAATGGTGAACGAAGTCATCGCCACCATGAACTCAATTAGCGACTCTTCAAAGAAAATCGTTGATATTATCAGCGTGATTGACGGTATCGCATTTCAAACAAATATCCTTGCATTAAATGCCGCGGTGGAAGCAGCCAGAGCTGGCGAACAAGGTCGTGGTTTTGCGGTCGTTGCCAGTGAGGTACGTAGCCTTGCACAGCGTAGTGCAATCGCTGCAAAAGAAATAAAAATATTGATTTCTGATACGGTCGAAAAAGTTGGTACTGGCGCAAAGAAAGTTGATGAAGCTGGCCAAACTATCGATAACGTGATTGTTAGTGTTAGAAAAGTTTCTGACGTGATCAGTGAAATTAGTACTGCAAACGGTGAGCAAACGACAGGACTGCAACAGATTCATCAGGCGATTAATCAGCTCGATCAAGTCACGCAGCAGAACGCTTCTTTAGTTGAAGAGGTCGCTGCAGCATCGGAATTATTAAGTGAGCAGGCAATGGGACTTCGCAAACTTGTTGAGTTCTTTAAGTTAGATCATCGTGTACAAAACAATTCGACGACAACCAAAGTAAAAGCGGCCATGCAGTTGCTTCAAAAATAATTGCTTACATCTAGAAAATTAGTTGAATCACATGGGGTATGAATTATCTGATATCGTTGGTCAACTTCATCTTGTGTTTGTTGACACTGATCAAAACAACATGCTACACGTCAAACATCTTCTCAGTCTTACCAAGAACTAAAAGTAATGGGTTAGCAAGTCGTAAAAGAAGTTCAATTGCACTACATCTAATCCGTCAGTGCAGCTTCAGATGGCACCAATAGTTGGCTCTCGGACCATATCCTCAGGAAAGCGACGTATTACTGATTGCCTTACCTTGAAACGTCCCTGATTCACCCCTACACTGACGACGTTTAGCATCTTTTATTTGAACGTTTTATGTTCTTTTGTCGTTTCTGTTAGCGTAGGGTATCGCTATCGCAGACCTCATCGTTGTTGGTGTTAAGTTGATCGTATCGATGTTGATCTTCTTAATCATCCCCAATTATAGCGAGTGACAGCATTTGTCATTGTATTGAATATATCCAAAGCTGACGTAGAAACACCGATTTATTTGTTGATAGTAAAAATTTATTGAATGGATATTTTTAATTAAATAGATTAATTGGTAGTCGCGCTCTAGAATCGTCCCTGCATCATCTTTCAACACGCCACAGGAGATACCATGTCAAACGAAGCAAAATGCCCTTTTCCGCACAACACGAGCAAAAATACTGTTGCCAGTCATCAAAGCAACGCTGACTGGTGGCCGAATCAATTAAATTTAAAAATATTGCATCAGCATTCGGCGCGGGCAAATCCGATGCATGGCGATTTTAATTACACTGAGGCATTTAAGGCGCTGGATCTCCATGCGGTGGTCGCAGATTTGAACGCATTAATGACCGATTCTCAGGATTGGTGGCCCGCTGATTATGGTCACTATGGTCCACTCTTTATTCGTATGGCATGGCATAGTGCAGGCACCTATCGCGTCACCGATGGTCGTGGCGGTGCTGGGGCTGGTGCACAACGTTTCGCGCCACTCAATAGCTGGCCTGACAATGGTAACCTAGATAAAGCACGTCGCTTGTTATGGCCGATTAAGCAAAAGTATGGCAATCACCTCTCTTGGGCTGATTTGATGATTTTAGCGGGTAATGTTGCGTTGGAATCGATGGGCTTTAAAACGTTTGGCTTTGCGGGTGGACGACCTGATATCTGGGAGCCTGAGGAGGACATTTACTGGGGTTCTGAAGGCAAATGGCTAGACGATCAACGCTATAGTGGCGACCGTGAGTTAGAAAAACCATTGGCAGCAGTGCAGATGGGGTTAATCTACGTCAATCCTGAAGGCCCTAACGGCAAACCTGATCCGCTGGCATCGGCACGTGATATTCGTGAAACCTTTGCCCGCATGGCGATGAATGATGAAGAAACTGTCGCTTTGGTTGCGGGTGGCCATACTTTTGGAAAAGCCCATGGCGCAGGCGATCCGGCATTGGTTGGTAAAGAACCAGAAGGTGCGGATATCGAAGAGCAGGGTCTGGGCTGGAAAAATAGCTTCGGCACGGGTAAGGGTGTTTATACGACAACGAGCGGTATCGAAGGTGCGTGGACACCGACTCCAACCCAGTGGGATAACAGTTATTTTGAGACCTTGTTCGGTTACGAATGGGAATTGACCAAGAGTCCAGCTGGCGCTCATCAGTGGACACCAACCGATCCAGCAGCTAAAACAACGGTACCAGATGCGCATGATCCAACGCGCCGTCATGCCCCAATGATGACGACAGCTGATTTGGCATTGCGTGCTGATCCAGCGTATGAAAAAATCTCTCGTCGTTTCCTAGAAAATCCACAGGAATTAGCCGACGCATTTTCCCGTGCTTGGTTCAAGCTGACTCATCGTGACATGGGACCAGTCGGTCGCTATTTGGGTCCGTTGGTGCCGCAAGAAGTATTGATCTGGCAAGATCCTATCCCTGCTGTTGATCATACATTGGTGGATGAGAGCGATATTGCTGGTCTGAAAGCAAGTTTGCTCAAGTCTGGTTTAACCGTATCGCAACTTGTGAACACGGCGTGGGCTTCTGCGTCGACATTCCGTGGCAGCGACAAACGTGGTGGTGCCAATGGTGCACGTCTGCAACTCGCTCCACAGAAAGACTGGGAAGTGAATCAGCCTGCGCAGCTGCAACAAGTATTGGCGACGCTGACGCAAGTACAGCAGGCATTTAACAGCGCTCAAGCAGGAGGTAAAAAGATTTCTCTCGCTGATCTGATCGTCTTAGGTGGTGCCGCAGGTGTCGAACAAGCCGCTAAAAATGCGGGTCATGATGTGAAGGTTCCTTTCATGCCAGGTCGCATGGATACCTCGCAAGAGCAGACGGATGTGGAGTCATTTGCTGTGCTTGAACCTGCTGCCGATGGTTTCCGCAATTATGCGCGTCCAGGCCTGTCATCCTCGGTTGCAGAATTGCTGATCGATAAGGCGCAGCTATTGAATCTGAGTGCGCCTGAATTGACCGTGCTCGTCGGTGGCCTGCGTGTATTGAACACCAACGCAGGCGGAACTCAGCATGGCGTCTTTACAAAACGTCCTGAGCATCTGACGAATGACTTCTTTGTGAATTTGCTGGATATGAATACACAATGGAAAAAATCAGGCACTGACGGCGTACTGGAAGGCCGAGATCGTCAATCGGGTCAACTGAAGTGGACTGGTACGACGGTTGATCTCGTATTTGGTTCTAATTCTCAGTTACGTTCATTAGCTGAGGTGTACGCAAGCAACGATGCACAGAGCCGATTTGTGAGTGACTTTATTGCGGCATGGAACAAAGTGATGAATGCAGATCGTTTTGATCTCGCCTAATGTTGCGTTGTGGCAGGTTGTTGCTGATTAGCCTCTGCCTATAGAAGCAATCGCCCTGATTTCAGTCTTGGGATACCTCAGACTGAAATCAGGGCGATTTTTTATTCTGAGCAATGATGGTATGTCCTTACATTAACTGAATACCGAAGCGACGCACAATCACCGCAAACCCCAAAAAACAAACTATGCTCAACAATGCCGCGCATAACAATGCTGGCCAAAAACCGAACCTTTCGAGCAACCATGGAAATGCCAGAAACATGGGTAGCGTCGGTATGACATACCAAAATGTGTACCACGCATGGTTCGCAATTTTTTCTTCCGTCTGATTTTCTAACCGTAACCAGATCAACGTCAGTAGTGTTACTAACGGCAGTGCCGCAATGAGCCCGCCAATCCGGTCACTTCGTTTTGCTACTTCGGAAATCAAGACAATCATTCCTGAGGTCACCAACAATTTGACTATTGTCCACAGCATGATCTTCCTTGTTTGAGACAGCGTAGTTATATCTCGCTAGGTTGGTAGAGTTGGATACCTTTTGCGATTAATTTTTTTTCGCGGGTTGACCGTTCATGCAATATCTGATGGCGACGGTGATCTTTCATTTTGCTCCATTCTCTGCATTCAGCGAGAGTACGTAGGCAGGCTACGCACCAGCCGCTTTTGCCATCAAATTTACATACTTCAATACAAGGTGATTTAACACTCATCGTTTTATTGAGATTGATGATGAACTTCAACGGTAATATGTGAGAGGCCCGTAATCTGCTTTAGAACACGCTGGTAAAAAGCAGGAATGACTTGACCCTTGTTCGTTGTCAACGAGACGATCGCGCCAAAGTGTCCAGGCCCTAGGCGCCATACGTGTAAGTCGAGGACCTGATCGCCATTTTTTTCAACAACCGCACGGACTTTGTTTAACAGACGTTGATCGAGATTCATATCCAGCAAAATCGCACCAGTATCTTTTGCTAGTCCGTAGGACCAGTTCGCAATCACGAGTGCACCGACGATGCCAGCGAGTGCATCCATCCACAGCCAGCCAAATATGCTAGCGAGTATCAATCCAATAATCGCTAATACTGATACTGCCGTATCGGCGATCACATGCACATAGGCAGCGCGCATATTGTGATCCGTTGCATCAACATGGTGATGATGATGGCCGTCATGGTTGTGATGTTCTTCAAAATGCAAAATGTGCTGTGTGTCTTTTAACTCTAGTTCGACATCAAAGGCGTGGGGTTCAGGGATAGCCGCTGTCGACTCAAGGAATCCATCGTGTTGTGCAAATATAAAGGTTTGTCGTAATCCATCTGGACGAATCGTGACTACAGTCAGGTCTTCTGCAAGAAGCAAATCGTTGTCTGACAGTTGTTTGACACGGAATACTGGTGGAACACCATCTTCAAAAATGGATAATGCCAGAGTGCCTGCATCACTTTGAATATACTGTGTTTCATCAGCATGGTCATCGCTATGATGGTGTTCTTCGTCATGATGAGCGTGTCCATGGTCGTGACCATGGCTATGCCCATGGTGGTGGTCAGCACTTAATAACCATGCGCTGGCAATATTGACCAGCAGACCGACGACAGCAATAGGAATTGCCTCTCCAAAATGAATATCTACCGGTGAAATCAAACGTGCAACCGCTTCATAGCCAATCAATAAGGCAATCATCGCCAGAATAATGGCACTGGTAAATCCTGCGAGATCACCTAACTTTCCGGTACCAAAAATAAATTTTGGATCATGAGCATGCTTGCGAGCATAGGTATATGCCAATGCAGCGATCAGCATCGCACCTGCATGCGTCGACATATGCAAACCATCGGCAACTAATGCCAGAGAACCAAAATAACTACCACCTATAATTTCAATCACCATCATCACACTGCACAGTGCGATGACACTCCAGGTTTTACGTTCACTGGTTTCATGTCCGTCACCCAGAAACACATGTTGGTGTTCACTGGTGAAAGGACTATCGTAGAAATTGTTCATCGAGAATCTCAAGAAAATAGTGCGGATTATTTAAAGTAGCTATGAACAACGTCAATTAACTGTTCACGTGCATCTCCATGCTTTCCGGCATGTTCGGCTTCGGTATCGACTAAATGAGTACGGATATGATCTTCCAGTACTTTTGCAAGCAGGCCATTCATGGCGCCACGACAACTTGTAATGAGTTGCAGGACATCGTCACATCCAGACTCTTCAGTCAATGCGCGTTCAATGGCTTCAATTTGTCCACGAATCCGTCGGACGCGGTTTAACAGCTTCTGTTTTTCACGGATGGTATGGCTCATACTGATCTCTTTTTAATATAGGGGGGGATACTATATTTTTATCTGTTATTTGTCTAATTGAATTTATAAAATTTTTTGGATATAGTGAAAAGGATACCGAGCATCATATAAATGATCTGCATGATGTCACTCATCTCTATACGGTTTTTTTGATAAAGTACCAATTACCAAAGTTGCATAGTTTTTATGTGTCGGATCCACGTATCGACGAGGGTATGCGACATAAAAAATTTTGTAGTATTGTGAGCGATAAGATGATTGAAGATGGTGATATATAAGTTGCTCATGTTTGTTTAAGGACAGTGATCAGACAATTTTTATTAATAAGAAGTAATATGCATAGGTCAAGATGACCGATCTGTCTTTAGCTGGGACTGGAATTAAACATGTTTTCGATAGAAATTGGTTCTTCTTTTTCGTATTACAAGCGCGCGATCTTAATGCTGTGTCTGAGTTTTTGGTGTGCGGTAACCTACGCCGCAGAGACGACGCTGACGATGATTATTGGTAGTGAAAGTCCACCAAAAATGTTTCTTAATACGGAAGGAAAACCAGATGGTTATTTTGCGGTGATAGCAGCGGAAGCGGCACGTCGTGCAGGTTACAAGATTAACGTTGTTGCTGGTCCATGGACGCGAGCAGTACAAATGGCCGAACGGGGAGAAGGCGTGGTTTGTGGGTTGTCGTATCTTCCTGAAAGGGAAAAAGTTTTTAAATACTCACTCCCTGTCGTCGTTGACAAAGTATTGATTGTCACGATGAAAAAGAGAAACCTCATAGCGAGTAGTCTCGCAGATCTCAAAGGCTTGGTCGTCGGCGTTAATCGCGGTTCAAGGTATGGTGAAAAATTTGTCAATGAGCTTCCGCTGGTCGTGATCGATGAAGACAGCAATGCAAAATCGCGCCTGAAAAAACTTGCTTTCGGTAGAATCGATGCAGCAGTGATGCCTGGCGGGCGACCGGCAGTCAGATTAAACGCACAATTAGCTGATATCGACATGAATGATTTAAGCATTCAAAAAACACCAGTCGCTTTAGATCCTAATCACTTTGCTATTGCCCATTCTTACCCAGACGCGAATCGAATTATCGAGCGCCTTAATAACGCGCTCAATTCTATGACCGCGGATGGGAGCCTCAATAAAATCTTAGACACTTGGGGCGGATAATGGCATCCCGTATCCCGTATCTGGGATTCGACGCCAGCTCATCAATGAATAGATAAGGTCGCTTGCGATCATTTGTTTTATTTTCAGAGCACAGTAGTGATCATTTTGTTTTTCTGGCAATTGGCACGAAATCAAACTGAAAATGTACTGTCGGATTATCAGCAACCACATTCACACGCTGCTTGAGTGGTGGCTTAATACTGCCCATGTTTGGGTGCCATGCTTCTAGTTTGTATTCACCTTCAGGTAGGTGCTCAATTCTGGTGACGCCATTGTTGTCCGATTTTGCAAAATACGGCGTATCAAGTACAAGGACATACGCACGCATCCAATTGTGTAGTAAGCAGTACACAACAACGATCCCTGCCTTGTCAAACAACACAGGAGGTGGGGTTACTCCTCTGTCGTAGGTTTTGATCTCAAATTCTTTTGCAGATGAAAACGATTTGACGTGATGTTCCATCTTGTCGTAATTCGGGAACTCAACCTGTGTCCCAGTACGTACTGCTGTCACATAGGGTGAGAATT
Organism: Undibacterium sp. RuRC25W; assembly: GCF_049339825.1. Taxonomy (NCBI): domain Bacteria; kingdom Pseudomonadati; phylum Pseudomonadota; class Betaproteobacteria; order Burkholderiales; family Oxalobacteraceae; genus Undibacterium; species Undibacterium sp. RuRC25W. The sequence continues at coordinate 40,761 of NZ_JBMPPD010000025.1, forward strand.
GCATCCCACTCTGACTGATCACGACATTGGCAGCCTTCGTAGTAACTGGTAGCGGGCCGTGCAATGGGGTGGCGTAGATAATGACATCAGACATGGGACTACCATTTTTATCTATTGCCGTTACCACTAAATCAGCTGCTGACGCTTGACGCGCAATCCACAGACTCATCAGCAGAATCAATGCCAGACGTTGAACGATGTTTAGCGCACGATGATGACGTGCAAGTGGGGTGTCACCACATTCGTGGTGTAAGAAATTGTTCTGCATGATATTTTTTTTATTTTGTCACGACCGTACGTTGCATTGGGGCCAGCTTGGCGATTAATTTATTTTGTACGGAGAAGGCAATATGGTGCTTCTCCATCGCCATTTGTAGATCTTCCGCCAAGGCATTGAATTGCGCATTGGTGATGTTCATTCCTTGGTGAGCATTGCTCATCGTTTTCCCACTGTATTTGCAAGGGCCGCCACTGAGCTCACAAAACTGTTCCGTGAGCATAAAACCCAACCGATCTTTATCGGTGTCAGAGAATGCTGTACTGATACGATGATCGGTGGTGATGATCTCGACGAAGTCTTGTACGAAGCTGGCAATACCTGCTTTTTGTCCCAACCCTTGGTAGACCGCATCGCTCGCAGACTCAGCCTGCGCATGCGTCTGTATCGCTAAGCTCAATACTGCTACGCTAGATAACGTCGCAAGCAAGGTGTTAAAGGTGGATGGGCTCATGAACGGGATAAAGTTTTTCATTTAGATGTTTTAAAAGAGAGTATTTCTGATCAAAATAAGGAGTGTGTGGTGGTAGCGTCGTCAGTCAGAAGCCAGTCTGTAACGATAAATACCAGCCATGCTGGTCCTTTGAATTGAAAATAGTGATGTCCCCAAGTCGGGCATAGGCAGCGGTGACTGAGATATTTTTAGTTGGGAACCAAGCGACAAAGACGTCGTAGTACGCTTTTTCATTATCGACACTCAGGTTGTGAGGTTTCATGCGGTATTCGACTCCGGCAGCCAGCTTCCGATTGATCAGATAGGCGGCAGACCCTTCAAACATGGCTTGGGCACTCTCTTTTTTATCGCCACCAAATCCAAGTATTCCCATTTGATTCGCTTTGGTAAAGCGAACGGTGCCGTTGAGCAATAAGCTCTGATCTAAGAGAATTTTAGTTGCAGACAGGTAGTAATCAATCCCATGATCGTCTTTTGCACCGAGCTGTTTGACATTGGTAACGCCAAGCGCATCAAGTCCGCTGATGCCATTGTTCCGCTTATACATTGCACCGACGGCGATCTGTGGCATCGAGCTATCTTGGTCATAGACCGCATCACCAGCGATTTTGACTTTGATACCAACGATGTCTTGCCGGATATTGAGTGCATTGAGCGGTGCGAGACTTCCTGTGAACTCTTGATTGGCCAGAGATACCTCAACCCTATCCGCAATGCCGACTGCGACACCATAGGAGGTCAGACCATAGTCTTGTGTAGAAATGCGGGTGACGTGGGCGTTCGCCCCATAGCTGTCTCGGCTGCCATAACCGGTGATTAAGGCCCATGGCGTGATGCCACCACCTCCTACACCTTCTACACTATTGACACCACCAGTGGCGGTTAATTTTCCCATATCAGGTCGGGTGATTTCTTGAGCAAGGGACGCTTGGGTGATGATCGTCAGACCAGTGAGAATACTGGCATAACGGAAATAATGAATCAGTTGCATTTTTTTTCCTTTTGTTGTGCGCGACCAAATGAGATAAAAGTAGAACCGCTCAAAGCTGAAGAGGATCTCAAGAGTGATACGCAGGAAAAATTGAAGCGGATTCAATTTTTTTTAAAAAAACTAAAATAAGTTTGTTTTTGTGGTTTCAGATGCAACAGAGACATTGTTAGACGAAAATTTCGTTACAATTTAGAGAGCGATGTCATTCAACTGACGACGTTCGATTTCACCCGATAATCCATCTCATGGAGATACCATTGATACAGGCCCCCGCCACTGCTGATGCTAGCCAGTTACATCATTGGCTTTCTGCTATTGCAAAACAAGATGGGCGCGCGTTTCAGGCGCTTTATGATGCAACATCAACGAAACTGTTTGGCTTTGCGCTGCGTATATTACATAAGCGAGAGCTGGCAGAGGAAGTATTGCAAGATAGCTATGTCAATATATGGAATAACGCTGGTAGTTACCAATCCAGCCTCGCAGCCCCAATGACGTGGATGATCACCATTGTTCGTCATCGTGCAATTGATCAGTTACGTCGTTTGGATCATGACGTGGAAATCGACGGAGAGGATTTTGATATGGATTTGCTACAAGCGCTGGAAAGTACTGAGCCAACGCCCGCGCGCCGGCTGGAGTTGAGCCAGGATGCACGGGCTTTGTCGTCGTGTATGTCGCGTCTGGAAAGTGCTCACCGACAGGCAATGGCACTGGCTTTTTTTCATGATTTATCGCATTCTGAAGTTGCACAACAATTAAGCTTACCAATCGGTACCGTGAAAACATGGATACGACGCGGTCTGGACAAATTGCGCTTATGCCTCAATCGTAAGGAGGCAGCATGAACATACAAAGTTTAATGGCAAACACCCGCCTGCATCATCAATTGGCAGCGCAATACGTCCTTGGGACCTTACGTGGTGGCGCACGGCGTCGTTTTGAGGGCTGGTTGCAAACCGAAGCCAATCTCCGGCATGTTGTCCGTCAATGGGAATCCCATTTATTGCCGATGGCTGAAATGACGCCTACAGCAGTTCCTTCATCGCAGGTCTGGGAGCGCATCCGGCAACGTGTTGGCTTGCCAGAGACGAAACCGGATCGCTGGCGCTTCTGGCGTGAGTTACGTGAAGATCTGGCTTTTTGGCGTGGGCTGGGTCTGGCCTCGACGGCTGCGGTCATGATTTTGTTATCCGTCTTATTTAGTACACTGGAGCGTCAGCAAACTGAACAGTCAGGTGAGCAGTTTGTGGCCACATTGACCGATGAAAAAGCACAAGCCGTCGCGCTTATTACAGGTGATAAACAGCGTGCTGAGATCGTGGTCCGGATGGTCAGTACTCAGACCATCCGCGCAGATCAGAGCTTGGAGTTATGGTCGATTTCCAAAGAGGGTAAAGTGCATTCGTTAGGATTGATTGCTAGCGCAGGTCAGGCAACTTTACGTATGCCAGACCATATGCGGACCCAGGAGCAAGCCGTATTGGCAATTTCTCTGGAACCCAAAGGTGGTTCCGGTAATCCGGAAAAACCGTCTGGGCCTATTTTATTTAAAGGGCAGTGGTTGACGATCTCGTCGTAAGGACAGAATACAATGTACTTTCAGATACATAGATTGATTTATTGTTTAAGCGACAGGATGCGGATGACGATGTGGTTGACTGCATTGCTTGTCCTATGTGGATTGTCTGCAAACAGCCATGCGCAAACCAGCGATGTAGCTGATCGGTTGCACTCGCCGGATTATTTGCTGATGATGCGCCACACCCGCGCGCCAGGTGTCGGTGATCCGTCTGAGTTCAAGTTAGGTGATTGTAAAACGCAAAGAAATCTCAGCGATGAGGGCATTGCGCAAGCGGTACGGATTGGTCAATGGCTTAAACAGCAAGGTGTGAAAGAAGCGGAGGTCTATGCCAGTCCATGGTGCAGGACAATCGACACAGCGAGATTGCTGAGTGTGGGTTCAGTGACTTCAGAAAATACATTGGCCTCTACGTTTGATGAGAAAAATACCGCAGTTTCGGTCATCGATGATGTAGCGGCGTTTGTTGCGCAGAAAATGAAGAACAAAGGATCGAAGACATTGATTTTGGTCACTCATCAGGTCAACATCTTGGCGTATTCAGGTGTCGATACGGCGGCAGGTGAAATGGTTCTTATCAGAGTCGACCAAAACGGGAAAATGCTGTCTCGCACTGTTTATCCACGTCCGGACTAGAGTTGTTTCTTCGGTAGACTTATCACGTCACAGTGAGGACAGCGAGATACACTCGCCAAACAAGTCAGTGCCAGTTAAATCATCAGCATTGATTGAACAAAAAAAAGGGTGTTGTTTTTTAACTTTCACTCGTTCCAGCTTGATTTTTATCAATGGATCAAAAAACCTCAAACCTATCCTGAAGACAAGCGCTTGAAATAATGTTGATCTAAGTAAATAAATTACGTCATGCGCCACGTGTTTCTGATGAACAGGCATTGATCATCGGATTGGTTCTCTGCTAGCCCAGATGCATGTCGAGGTAATTGATGAAAAATATTCAACAAAATCATAGCGGTAGACCTCTGGTCTTATCACTGTTTGGTCTATTGACGGTTGTGATGATGCTCGTTTCAGGTGCTGCACAGGCGCTGCCGACCTTTGCGCGGCAAACAGGGCAGTCGTGTGTTGCCTGCCATGCTGGTGGCCAATATCCTGAGCTAACGCCTTATGGCCGGCTTTTTAAACTCACGGGCTATACCTTGGGTGAACGGCCGACAGTGCCCCTTTCTGTGATGGGTGTTGCGAGTTATACCAAAACGATCAATGCGGATCCTTCTTCAGATTTTCCTAAAAATGCGGTTGCGTTGTTTCAGACGGGTAGCGTTTTTTTAGCCGGAAAAATTACTGACAATATCGGGATGTTTGCTCAGGCGACGTATGACAATTACGCGAATCAGGATCCGACAACGAATCAATGGAGCGGACATTCTCATTCCGATAACATTGATCTGCGCTACGCGGATCGCTTTATCAGCAGTAATAACGACCTGATTGTCGGGCTCAGTCTCAATAACAATCCTTCAGTGACAGATGTGTGGAACACCGCGCCGGCGTGGATCCAATACGTGCCTACCAATTTTGGCGTGACGGGTGCCAATGCGGCGCCGATGGTATCGCAACTTGGACAGCAAGTTGCAGGATTAGGTGCTTATGTATTTTGGAATAAAACCTTATACACAGAGGTAGCACTGTATCAGACAGCGAAAGGCGCACTGACGATTCTGAAATCCGGGAATGATATCGGCAATAGATTGAGTGGTTCTAACCCTTATTGGCGTTTGGCGCTAAGTCATGAATGGGGACCACATAATGTGATGGCAGGGGTGTTTGGTATGAATGCGGATGTATTTCCTGATCCGACGGTTCCGAGTGGGCCAACGACACATTACCGCGATCGCGGTGTCGATATGCAATATCAGTACTTGTTAGATGAGCATGCCTTTACGACACAATTGAGTTATATCCATGAGTCGATTCGCGGTGGGGATGTAACGGGTGTTGCTAGCAATGCGACAAACACGCTCAACCAATTACAGTTAAAAGCCAGTTATGTCTATCGCGCCACCTACGGCGGCAGTTTGAGTTACCACCAGACGACGGGTTCGTCAGATGCAACACTGTATGCTGGCTTACAGGACGATGGAACCGGGACGGGCAATATGATTCCTATCCCAGGCAGCGGAAGTATGAATAATAACCCCGACACGCGGATTGTGATTCCAGAGTTATTCTGGATGCCTATGCAGTATGCTCGGGTTGGTTTGCAGTATTACAAATACAACCGCTTCAATGGTGCCAGTAGCAATTTTGATGGTGCCGGACGTAACGCGAAAGACAACAACACCTTGTTTGTCTACGTGTGGGCCGCTTATTAAGCATCACGTCATTGTGACGATCAACTTTGCTGGAGAACACCGTGAAATATAAGTCGATATCTGCGTTGATGCTGATAGCCGTATTGATGAATGCTTGTAGTACGCCGGAAAGATCACGCTCTATCGTGACACAGCATGTACCGATTAAAACGATTGTGACGCAGCAATGTTCGAACTGTCATGGTGTGACAGGAAATTCGAATTCGCCTAATTTCCCGAATCTGGCAGCGCAACAAGAGGCTTATTTGATATCGCAGCTACAAGGATTCCGTGCACATACTCGCTCTGATAAAGATGGGTATGACTACATGTGGGGCGTGACCGCGAGCTTAAGTGATGAACAGATACAAGGGTTAGCAACGTATTTTTCTGAACAACAAGCAGTGTCACAAAATAAAATTTCTGCGCCTGAAAAAGTAGTCCGTGGTCAGGATATTTATGAACATGGTATCTCAGACAAAGAGGTGCCAGCATGTATTGCGTGCCATGGTGGCAAAGCTGAGGGAAATCAAATTTTCCCTAGACTTGCCGGTCAGCATGCGACGTATTTGCTCAAACAGTTAAATGTATTTCAGAACACAGAACAACGTCCTGGCGGTGCAATGATGAAGGGTGTTTCTCACGCCATGACAAAAGAAAATATGGAAGATGTGGCATATTATCTTGAATCGATTCATGGGTAGTCTGGGTAGGTAAGACACATCGTATTTAGGAAAGAAAAAAGCCTGAAAATAATACCGTCAGTAAGACGACTAACCACGCCGGAAGCTTGGCGATAATGAGTAACATCAGCGCTGCCATCGCCACTAGTAAATCAGTCGGTCGATGGATGGCGCTGGTCCATACCGGATGATAAAACGCCGCTAAGAGCAGGCCAACGACGCCAGCATTAATACCTAGCAATGCGTTTCTTAAGACTTGCTGGTGCCGCCATCGTTCCCAAAAAGGCAGTGCGCCAATCACCAGTAAAAAAGCAGGTAAAAATATCGCTAACAGGGCGATACTTGCACCGATCCAGCCCGAGGGAGTTTGCGTTGAGATCGCCCCTAAAAATGCAGCAAAAGTGAACAACGGCCCCGGCATTGCCTGTGTTGCCCCATAGCCTGCCAGAAATGCTTCTTGAGACACCCAGCCACTTTGCACTGCTTGAGACTCCAGCAATGGAAGTACCACGTGACCACCGCCAAAAACTAAGGCACCGGTCCTATAAAAACTGTCGAATAAGGTCACGGGATATAGTTGAAGCGTGTTTGCAAGTAGGGGCAATCCGGCCAATAAAACAAAAAATAATATCAATGCAGTGATTGCAGTACGTTTTGACACGTTCGTGTCTTCTGCATGGATAGGCGAACTGTTTTCTGTGCGCAAACACGCTATGCCAACCAATCCTGCGACGATAATCACCAAAATCTGGCCGATCGTGGGTGGTAGCATCATCACCGCGATGGCAGAGATGAGCGTGATGATAGTACGTATTGTACCTCTGGAAAAATTTTTACCCATGCTCCACAGCGCCTGCGCAACCACAGCGACTGAGACCAGTTTGAATCCCTGCAAAAATTCGGCTCCCAATGCGTTCCCAAGATCGTCATACATCAGCGCAAATACGCACATTGCCATGGCCGAAGGAAGGGTAAATCCCAGAAAGGCAGCAATCGCTCCCGAGATACCCGCACGGGATAGCCCCAGCGCAATCCCCACCTGACTGCTAGCAGGACCGGGTAAGAACTGGCACAGCGCGACCAAGTCTGCATACCTCGTGGAATCTAACCATTTTCGTTTTTCAACAAACTCTTTCTGAAAATACCCAAGATGCGCAACCGGGCCGCCGAATGAGGTTAACCCAAGTCGAAGAAAGGCAATGAAGACCGACCACCAATGTGGTTTTGTGGAGGGCATTTCAATGGCGACAGGATGGGTCATTTTATTATTTGAGAATAGACAGATAAATGAAGGTGCTGATCGCAGTGCTTAGTCTTATTCACGGTAACAGTAACTATTGCCATCCTGTTTGCACCCAGTCCGCTTGAGACAAAGTAAGTGGTCGCTGGCCCACTCCCGGCCTAGTTCTACGAAGGGCGATCAAATTAATTGACACAACAAAAACAAAGACACTCGATTCCAACATTCGCTGGAACAACATTTCAGAAGTTGCCGCGTCGCCGCTTACACATCGTGATCCCCATCCGGCCGTTTCCAAGGATCAATATGCGTCATCAGATTCAACACACGATGATGCTGCATCACACGTTTGCGTGCCTCAACAGCGATGTCATGCCCTTCTTCGACAGTGATATCGCCATCCACCTCAATATGCGCATCAACCACAATCATGTCGCCCATTTTGCGCGTGTTGACATCATGCACACCGATCACGCCCGGCGTTTCCTGGAGGGTAAGGCGAATCGCTTGGACTTCTTCATCGTCCGCGGCACGGTCCATCAGATCATTGAGTGCTTCCCAGCCAAATTCCCAGCCCATCTTAGCAACCATAAAACCAACAATCGAGGCCGCTATTGGGTCGAGAATCGGATAACCAGCCAAGTTACCGATAATACCCAGCGCAACGACGAAGGATGATGCCGCATCAGAACGTGCATGCCATGCATTGGCGACTAGCATACTGGATTTAACGCGCTGGGCGACGGCCAGCATGTAGCGGAACAGTAGTTCTTTGGATACCAGTGCAAGCGCTGCGATCCACAACGCGATCTGGTGTACATGGGGAACGGTTTCGGGCGACTGTAATTTCAGGAAGGCAGACCACAACATGCCGACCCCCACCGCCAGCAGAATCAGGCCCAGTGCCAGTGATGCACCGTTTTCAAAGCGGTGATGACCATAAGGATGATCTTCATCGGCATCTTTTTTACTATGATGACTTGCGAACAGCACCACAAAATCAGCAACCAGATCTGACAGTGAGTGAATACCGTCAGCAATCAGACCTTGTGATTTGCTGATAATACCGATCGTAATCTGAAAGACGCTCAGACATATATTGACTGCAACACTGGTCCAGGTGCTACGCGAGGTTGCTTTTGCCCGCTCAGCTGCGCTGTATTGCGGGCTATCATGTTCATCGGGGAAATCAGTGTTGTTCATGGTGTATCTAATTGAATTGAATAAGAGAGGTGCATTGAAAATGCGCGATGTGCCTCTGTGCTCATCTGAATTGCGATCATTTCCTGCTGTGAGGTGCCATTGTATGGTGCCTTAACTCGCGGTGCAGCACATTTTTTGAGGAAATCAACAGATAGTTGTGATGAAAGAAAATGATCAAAAAAGTGATTCGCATTTAAAAAACGTATGAATTCTTATTAACCTTCTGCGGCAATGATGAAATGCTTGATTATCTACTTTTTTCATCGATAAAGAGAGGCAGCTTGGTTTTAAAAAGCGAGTGATAATGTGAGGTATGTCTTTTCAATCTATGGTGTGTATCCGATTATGAAAAAATTATCAGTCAGACTCTTTCAATGGATGGCGCTGTTGAGCTCTTTTTTGCTTACTTCTTGTACGTTCATGAAATCAGACATACCCACCTCATTTTCGGAGGGCCCTGTTCTTCAGCTGCAAATAGATGGGCAGGTCAATACACTGACGCGTACCTCGTTATTGCAATCGCCTGCATTGCAAACGATCGTTATTGCGGATGATGTTTCTTATCATCGCCAGCAGAAGTATCAAGCAATACCGTTACAGTCTCTTCTCCCACGCTTACCCAACGAAGGTACTCTACAATTTACAGCGTTGGACGGTTTTGTCGCGACGATACCTGACCAGTTAATCCAAGCGCAGGGGGATGCTGCTCAAGCTTGGCTAGCAATCGAAGACCCAGCGCAACCATGGCCGGCATTAAAGCTAGGTCAGCCCAGTGCTGGCCCGTTTTATTTGGTCTGGGTAGCGCCTGAAAAATCACATGTATCCGGCGAACAGTGGCCGTATCAAATCGCAAAAATCAGTACCTCGATGCCACTAGAGGTCCGTTATCCACAATTGTTACCACACAGCGATGGTATTAATTACGCATCGGCGGTTCGTGGTTTGCAGATATTTACCAAAAACTGTGCGACGTGCCATCGTCTGAATCAGGGCGGCGATGCAAGCATCGGTCCCGATTTGAATATACCCATGAACCCGACAGCGTATTTTCAGGAGGTAGCCTTGCGAAAATTGATTCGCGATCCGGGATCAGTCCGGACTTGGCAACAATCGTCGATGCCAGGATTTAAGGAAGAGATTATTTCTGAGATTGAACTGGATGATTTATTGGTTTATTTGAAACAAATGGCGACCCAGCATCCCCAAAAAACGGTGATCGCCCCCTCGGTTAGGGCAGATTAGGCCTTGACGCTCACAAATTGCCCAACAGTCTGGCCGGTGGTGTTGACTGATGGCGTTAAGAGTGCAGCAGGTGAGGCCTGTTGAACTGGCGCTGCTGATGTTGCTGATGTTGCCGATTTTGTTGATGCATTCGTTGTCGCTGCATCTTTTACGTCGTGATTCTGCTGAGCAGCTTTTTTTACATGCGCAGGATCAGGCTTGTTACTTATCGTTTGGCTGCTAAAGCCTGCGGTGTTGACTGAACTGACACTCATTTTTTTCTCCCTGACATCGATAGATGCCGAATAAACTTCCATCCAAAGTAATAATAAGCAAAATAGCAATAGCACTTGTTGAAGAGCATGTTATTCTTTATTAGCTTTTTATTTGTTGGCCAACTTCTGGACGCTATTAATAACTTTGGTATACAACGTAGTGTAGGACAAGTCAGCTTACTTTGCATTAACGTAAAGCAATTTTTAAAAAATGCTGAATAGTTGCCTTGAGAATCATTCAATGCAGGGCAGATCAAAGGCCTCAGTGATCGATGAATAGACCATCAGCAAACAGCGCCAGTCATCTCCGTTGCACATATACGATAACGTTAATGATGGTATACATGCAAAGTTGACTGACGCACCATTGCATCTGTAGCGTTGCGGTAACTTGTTAATTAGTTGTTGCTTTTGATTTTCTGAGATTCATCACCAACACAAAGCCAGCCGATACCAACATCAATAACAAACTGATCGCGTTGACGACAGGGGTGGCACCATCTTTCATCCGCCCATAAATCATCACTGTCAGCGGCGCAGCACTGCCCGTAAGCATGTAGGTCGTATTAAAATTTTCAAATGAAAGTAAAAATGCAATCATTGCTGCACCCGCTAAGGCAGGTTTTAGATAGGGCAGAATGATCGTACAGAAAATGGCCCAATTGCTGGCGCCTAGATTGAGCGCTGCTTCTTCGAGACTGACATCAAAGCGCTTTAAGCGGGCGCTGATCGTTAAGGTCGTGATCGACGCGATATACGAAATTTGTCCAATCGCGACTAATACCAAACCCGGACGTAAAAAATCCAGATCCCAGCCCGCCATATCCTCTGCAAATTGGGCGATATGACTCATCAGCGCCAGAATCGAAATACCTAAAATCACGCCCGGAATGACTAGCGGTAACAACATCATCACGGATAACACTTGCTGACCCCGAAAACGAAAGCGTTCCAGCAAAAAGGCATTACAAGTACCTAGTAAGACGCTGATGATGCTAACCGCCACAGCAACTTTGAAGCTATACCAGAGACTAGTCTGAATATCTTGATCAAAAAATAAACCAGTGCGATCTTGATTGCCATCGGCTAAAAACCAGTCCAGCGTAAAGCCATGCCACGGCGGCATCGGATATGCGGCGTCGTTAAAAGCAAATGCCACCACTACGATCAGCGGGATAAATAAAAACAAAAAGAAAGCAGCGACATACGTGAGTCGCAATGTCCGTATGGTGGCAGACTGAGGAATCGTTGGAATCATGTACGTCTCATCACAGCAGTAAAAGATTGACGGCTTAATTTTAGGCCACACCAGACCAGGAAGGTCGATAAACCTAGCAACAGGAAAGCGAAAGCAGCGCCTTGTTCCCAGTTAAAGCGGGTAATAAATTGGGTATAAATCTGTTCCGTGAACCACATTGAATTCTTCCCACCCAACAGTACCGGCGTCAGGTAATTACCCAGCGTCAGCATAAAGACCATGATGGTACCGGCAGCAATGCCGGGTGCAGCATGGGGGATCACAATTTGGCGCACGATATTAAATGGTTTGGCACCCAGATCATAAGCCGCTTCAATTAGGCTGACATCCAAAGTCTCTAACGCATTGATCAACGGAATCAACATGAATAACAAGGATGAATACACCAGACCGAGCAAAATGGCGGCGTCGTTGTAAAGCAGTTCTATCGGTTCAGACGTCAGACCCAAATGAAAGAGCAACTGTGGCAACACACCATTGCCGCGCAACAAAATCATCCAGCCTAACGTACGCACCATTTCGCTGACCCAAAACGGCAGCAGCACCATCGCCAGTAATAAGGGCTTGGAGGTAGTGCCGGCAATTTTGGCGATATACCAAGCCACCGGAAATGCCAGCACCAGTGAAATGGCGGTCGCTGATAGGGACAACGTGGCGGTTCTTAAGAATGTATGCCAATACAGGGGCTCATCAAAAAAAGTCGCATATTGACGTAGACTGAATGCGTATTCTTGCGGTGCGATACGGGTCCGCAGCGAGAGCGTCAGCATTTCAAGATGCGGCAGGATGATCAGCAGACTGAGCCAGATGAGTGCTGGCGCCAGTAATAGCCATAAGAGCAGAGTTTTTTGCTTATTAATCATTTGGACACTCAGGCTGCAAAGGCTTGCACGTTATCAGCGCTGATCGCCAGATGAACTTCATCGCCATTCTGTAAATCTTTGAGCTGACCATTTTGTGGCAAGGACACCTGTAACGAGAGATCGCTATTGATCAGTCGTACCAGTACTGACGAATTGGCGCCATCAAACAAAATACTGCTAACCGTGCCGCGCAGATGGTTTGGATAGCTGTCAGCCGAGAAAGCCTGACGGCTGATGGCAATCCCCTCAGGGCGAATAAATAAATGCACATCTTGTGCCTGATGAAACGATTCTTTGGCGCTGCAGAATAAGGCCAGATTGTCCGAAATTTCAGCAGAAATCAGAGTCGTTGTGCCGGTGATTGCGCGCCCGGACATTTTATTGGCGTTACCAACAAATCCTGCCACAAAGCTGCTTTGTGGACGATAGTACAAATCTTGTGGTGTACCGATTTGTTCGCATTTGCCGTGGTTCATCACCGCGACCATGTCGGACATCACCAGCGCTTCAGACTGATCGTGAGTGATATACAAGAAGGTGGTACCGATTTGCGCCTGCAATTGCTTGAGTTCGACTTTCATGTGCTCACGCAGTTTCAGATCCAGCGCACCGAGTGGCTCATCTAGTAATAACAGTGTTGGCTCAAGCACTAATGAACGAGCGATTGCTACACGTTGTTTTTGTCCGCCAGAGAGTTGCTCGATGCGTTTGTCTTCAATGCCCGGTAGGCCAACACGACTCAGCATGTCTTTGACCTTATGCTTCATTTCGTCTTTCTTGACATGGCGTCTTGCCAGACCATAGCCCACATTCTCGCCGACGGACATCATCGGAAATAACGCCAGATGTTGAAAGACCATATTCACCGGACGCTGATTCGGGGCGACCCCGCGCATGCTTTTTCCGCCGACGACGATGTCGCCGTCATCAGGTTCAATAAAACCAGCAACCATGCGAAGCAAGGTGGTCTTGCCGCAGCCTGATGGCCCTAAAATCGAACAAAACTGGCCTTTAGGGATTTGTAATGACAGATTGTCGACGGCGGTAAATATCTGGCCATTGAGTTGATAGCGCTTTGAAACGCCCTGAATATCAAGGTCGATCAGATCAGAAGAAGACGGCTGCATAATGAAAAAAGTAAGTGAGTTGCATCTGGAACGATAGCGGAAACAAGCACTGTCTCCGCTATGTGTTGAATCGTTAAATCGAATTTATGAGGCTTTGATTTTGTCCAGAATTTTACCGTCCAACTCTTCCAGACCTGCTGGAATGGCCGGATACCATTTAATGTTTTTCAATGCATCGGCAGAGAAAGACTCATTAAATTGCGCTTTCATTTTGGCATCCATAAATTTATCGGCGTCCTTGACGGCAGTGAACGTACGCGCTGCTTTTGCCATCCGTCCTGCAATTTCTGGACGGGTCACAAAATTAATCCAGGCGTAGGCTGCTGCATCATTTTTACCGCGTGCCGGAATAGCAAAACCATCAACCCATCCCAGCGCGCCAGATTTTGGTGCAATGAATTTCAGATCAGGATTGTCTGAATTGAGTTTCCAGCCACCGCTGTCCCACATCTGGGCTGCCAGCAGTTCGCCGGTACGCAGATCATTGAGTAACTGGTCTTTGCTTTCCCAGAAATATTTCAGATTTTTCTTGCAGGCGATGAGCTTGTCGCCAGCCTGCTGCATAATTTGTTCGTATTGTTTAGGATTACTGTAGGCTTTAAATGGGTCAAGCCCCATCGAAAATGCCATGCCGATCAGTGTCGGACGCTTCAGGCGTACAGCCACTTTGCCACGCAATTCAGGCTTGCACAAATCGCTGTAGTCAGCCACCTTGACTTTGCTGCTCGCCATCACCAGACCATCGGTTCCCCAAAAAAATGGCAGACCATAAGTTTTACCATTGACGGTTGTGACTTTCTTGGTGGCTTCCAGCATATCCGGCATCAACTGCGCGGTTTTTACTTTAGAAAAATCAATCGGTTTATAAATGCCAAACTCTGTCGCTGGGCCCGCGATTCTGTCCTGGCTTGGTTGTACCAGATCGAAGCCCGCACCACCGGTTGCCCGTAACTTTGAAATCATCTCTTCGTTGTTGGAGAGGGTGAGTTCAACAGCGATGCCAGTTTCTTTGGTGAACTGTTCTGCAACATCTTTGGGAACGTAATCCGCCCAAGTCAGGATCCGTAATTTATCGGCAGCAAAACTGGCGTGAGTAAGCAGTCCAAAAGACGCGCAGAACATGGCGGCTGAGAGTGTGGTGCGACGAAGGATATTCATTTATATTCTTTACGTAATTTCGAACGAGGCGAGAATGGTTTCACACTGTCGTGACGATTTGATGACAGTGTATGAATTTGTGTTCTGAAGTTGTATGCATAGTGCAACGTAGTCACGTTGGTACCATAGAGAGAAAAAAGCCGACGCATAGGGCATCGGCTTTTTTTGTTACAACCTCAAACAAGTATTACATTTTGCCGCTGAAAGAGATGAAGAACTGACGTGGTGAGCCAGTCAACAACGTCTGTGCTGTACCAGTCGGATCCGAAGCTTGGAAGCCATTGGAACCGATTGTGCTGTAGTACTGTTTGTTCATCAGGTTTTGTACGTTCAACTGGATTGACACGTCTTTCAGACCTGCCAATGATTTTTGCTTGTAGCCAGTAGACAGATCAACGATCCAGTACGAAGGCACACTTGCGTCATTGGTGTAAGTATAGAAACGCTTGTCCGTGTATTTGGCGCCAGTACGTGCGAACCAAACTGGTGTGTCGTAAGACAATTCAGTTTTGAACATCACTTTTGGTGCGTCAACCACTTGCTTACCAGCGATATTGACCGTCGTTGTACCGTCAACATAGTTAGACTTGTACTTAGAATCGTTGTAAGTGAACGAGTTAAACCATGTGACGTCTTTTGCTACAGTGTAGGACAGGGCTGTTTCGATACCTTTGTTTTCGACGGAACCGACGTTGACTAATGTACTTGGGCAACCAACGATACCTGCACATGTCGCAACGGATAACAAACGATCATTGAACTTCGTGTAATAAACAGCGACGGAGCCGACGAAGTCATTACGTTTAAAGCGATAACCCGTATCCAGTGTTGTGGATGTTTCTGGTTTCAGGTTTGCCTGACCCAGATTAAACGCTGTTTGCGTTTGTGAGAATGGACCATCCACACCTGGTTGGAATGCACGCATGTTTTGTGTCACGCTGGCAAACAACTCATCATTTTTTGTCAACGCGTAGTTCAGACCAACTTGTGGCAAGAAGGTTTTAGACGCTTTGAGGTCACCCGCTGCACGAGAGCCAACAACACTGACAGAGTTAATTTTGACTGTTGGAGATTTGAAACCATAATTCAGCTTCAGTTTGTTGTCCATCAGACTCATTGTGTCTTGTGCGTAGAACTGTGTTGTGTCTGTCGTGAAGTTCTGTTTGAAGACAACGCTCGTTGGGTTGCTCAGGAAGTAGTTCGTATCCTGCCCACCTGTCGCATCGTAGTAGTTACGTGACAGCGTGTGCAGACTGCGCTCTGCCCAAAAACCAGCGTTGATCGTATGTTGACCCAGTTCCCATGTCAGATCAGACAATAAACCGTTACGGCTGATGGAATATTCAGAGGTACGAATAGAAATTGGCAAACCATTAGTGGATGGCGCGTATGGTGTATACCAGTGACCCTGACCTTGGTCGCTATGATGATACGCGGTTGTTTTTAATGCGATGACATCAGACAAATTGCTGTCTAAGGTTGCGCCAATCAGACTGTCTTTACGTAAGCCACTACCTTGGTAGTAAGCGTCGTCCAGACTATTCACACCGCCAGTGTAGATCTTCTTGGCGGCATTGACTGCACGTTGCCAATCGGGTGCGTAGTTGTCCCAGTTGTAGCCGAGACGGTTAACCATCTCGAGAGACACGTCTTGGTAATCGACTTCTTTACGATCAGAATAATTGAAGAAAGCCGACAGTTTATTGTTGTCGCCTAATTTTTGTACCAATTTTGAGTTGAATTGGTCTTGATCTTGGGAGCCACTGCCTTTGGATTTTTCAGCACGCTGACGTGTCACACTCAGATAAGCTTTTGTGCCAGTGGACAACAAACCTGTGTCAACGCGGGCAAAGGTGCGGGAAGTGCTATCGCTACCAAAAGTTTGTGCGCCAGTCAGCGAAAATTCATCTGTTGGTGCAGAGGAGTAGAACTGCACTGTACCGCCCAGATTGCTGGTAGACGCTGTGCCTACGTCGCCTGCGCCTTGTGACAACACAACGTGGCCGATATTTTCAGACGAAATAGCGCGGCTGATGTGCAAACCATTGTTGTTACCGTAGCTCATGTCGCCCAGCGGTACGTTGTCTAATGTGAAGCCCAAGTGATTTTGATTGAAACCGCGTGCGCTAAAACGTGTCGACCATTCGTAAGCGCCAAATGGATCCGCAGATTCAAATGCGACGCCAGGTAATTTATCCAATGTTTTCAGTGGGCTTGTACCAGGAACAACTTTCATCAAATCTTCTTTGGTGATGTCTTGAACTTGACGTGTTTTTCCTTCGCCAACAATCGTTACCGTTGTGGTGTCAGCGACTGGCGCTGCAACTGGCGTTGGATCTGGCGTTGCGACTGCTGCTGCAAAAGCGGGTGCTGCGAACGCCTGCATCAAAACGAGGTAGATCGGCGTGCGTCGGAAATAGTTTGCCACAAGAAGTTCCCTTCAAATTATTTAGATAAAAAAACGGTGTCGTCTTAATTGCGCATCGTTGTATTGAACTATTTGATCGATGAATTTTTTGAGCAGTATTTTGTAACTGCTTCTATTCAAGTTTTGGTCCAGAGATCAACGCGGCGAAGTCTAGCAACCGATTGTGACGAATTCGTGAACAGAAGGTGCACACGAAAGGAATACAACAAATTTATAAACAAAAAAAATTCTATAAATTGTCATGGTGATGACACATAAGACTGCTAAAAATTAATTTAAATTTATTTAAAAATAACTTAAAATTCGCTTCAGTTTGATGTGTTCTTTTGCATTGGACTGGAGACGAAGCGTGATGTTTTTGCAAGGTAATCTCGTTTGATTCACCGGAGGTTGCATTGACACATAAAATTTATCGCGCTTACAATTCGTCCGTTATTTTTTTATAGGAACGGCACCGTGGACTGTAGCAGTTGTCAGCATCAATGCTGTGTGTGGGCGCATAGGTCAGCCATTCGCCAGCCATCGCTTAACGCCGTGTAGGTTTCTTCTGCTGCGGCTAATGATGGTTTTATGCTGTGGCGTACTGATTATTTCTTGATCAGTTTCCCATTCCCTAGATTTTTGTTCGATATTGCTACCGGATTGCTGATCAGTGATCGGTGTCCGTATGCCTCATGCAAGTAACAGTCTGATGGGCCGGGCTTCAATTCAAGAGGGGAGATGAACGATGATGGAATGGGATGTATTTACGATACGCGTATTGTTGGCGCTGACGTTGGGCTCGTTAATTGGTGCTGAACGTCAGATGCGCCAACGTATGGCTGGCCTGCGGACGAATGCCTTGGTGGCTGCTGGTGCATGTCTATTTGTAGCGGTGGGCGTGATCTCGGGTAGTTCCGATGGTCAGGCGCGAATTGCGGCGCAGGTTGTTTCCGGAATTGGTTTTCTCGGTGCTGGTGTCATTATGCGTGAGGGATTAAATGTGCGAGGACTCAATACCGCTGCGACCTTGTGGTGTTCTGCCGCAATCGGGGTATTGGCTGGTCTTGGACATCTGTTAGAAGCGACAATCGGAGCGTGCGTTATTCTGGGCGCAAATCTGTTGTTGCGTAGTGTTGGCCAAATGATCAATAAGCAAAGTATGGACAGTGCGACCGAAGTTGAACAAATGTACCGCCTTTCTATCGTCTGCCAGGCAGATGACGAAGTTCATGTTCGAACGCTGATGCTGCATATGCTCAATGGTATGCCGCAATTGGTGATTCAGTCACTGCACAGTGAAGATATTCCGATCGCCGGACAATTAGAGGTGCGAGCTGATCTGATTGCTTCACCCAATAATTTAGTACAACTGGAGCAAATCGTCAGTCGGATCAGTTTAGAAAAAGGTGTTAGCGCGGCACGTTGGGCGGTATTGCATAGAGTGGAAGAATAATGTTGCCGTGACAGGTCAGTATTGGCGAGGGTAGCATTACCATCCATTAATACAAAAAACGGGGAAAGTCATTTTATTGTTCTATGTCAAGAATAACGCCGCGTGCTATTGGATGCGGCGTTTTTGTTTTCTCATCACCGTTTTTTGAAGTACGTTGATTGCTGGCGTACATGAACAGTCAGAGTGGCATAAAATGACGGCTGCCCCCTAATTTTTGCGCTTGTCCTCTATACCAGTTTTGTCAGTTGTTAAATGCGACAATGAAACCAGGATCACAACCATGAAAAAGAACTACCACTTGCTCCTCATCGATCCACAAAATGATTTTTGTGATTTGCCAGCTACTTATCTGATGTCGGATCCTGAGAGTGGTGAGTCTGTTATCCCAGCGTTAGCAGTACCGGGCGCGCATGCAGATATGCAACGGGTAGCGCAGTTGATTAGACAAGGTGGCGCTGGTTTGAGTGCGATCAGCATCACATTGGATTCCCATCACCGCTATGATATTGCGCATCCAGGTTTTTGGGTAAATCAGGATCAGCAGCCGGTCACACCGTTTACACAAATTTCAGCATCTGCCGTCCGCGCACGGCAGTTTTTGCCACGAGATCAGCAAGCGTTACCGCGAGTTCTGGATTATCTGGATGCGTTAGAAAAAAACGCTCGTTACCAACTGATGGTTTGGCCTGTACATTGTGAAATAGGGTCTTGGGGGCAATGCGTGCATGTCGATGTGCGTGCGGCCTATAATCATTGGGAAGATGTGCATTGCACCTCAGTTCAGAAAATGACGAAAGGCGCTAATCCATGGACAGAGCACTATTCAGCCCTCATGGCTGAGGTACCGGATGCGAATGATCCGGAGACACAGTTAAACCAGCAACTATTACAAAGCTTACGTAACTCAGACCGTGTTTATATCGCTGGTGAGGCAGGCAGTCACTGTGTGAAGGCCAGTGCCGAGCATATTGTCGAGAATCTGTCGCCGACAGAAAGAACAAAGCTGGTGTTAGTGACGGATGGTATGAGTCCGGTTGCTGGCTTTGAAGACGTGCAGACGGTGTTTCTGAGCGACATGCAGGCACGTGGTGTACGTCTCGCTACGGCCGCAGAAGTGCTCGCGGAGCTGATGATAAATAGTGCTTCTTAATGCAATCTACAATTGGTTTCTTGCAAACACAAGACCAGATGTTAAGTGCGGGTACCGTAGCCCCAAGACCAAGGAAATCAATGAAACCAGTTGTTCGCAGTCTGTTAGAGACCGATTTATATAAATTCACCATGTGGCAAGCATTGCTGCATAAGCATCCTGATGCACAGACCGAGTATGTCTTTGTCTGCCGTAACACCCCCGCTTATCCATTGGCTGAGCTATGCGCTGATGTCGAGCGTGAAATTGATTATTTGTGTTCGCTGCGCTTCACCGAAGAAGAGCTCGATTATTTACGATCACTGCGTTTTATCAAAAGTGACTTTACCGATTTTTTGACATTATTTCATTTTCAGAGAAAGTTCATTCATGTCAGTACCGATGGTGATCAACTCGACATTACCACCAAAGGACCGCAAGTCCATGTCATGGGTTTTGAAATTTTTGTACTACACATCGTCAACGAACTGTATTTTCGGCGCTTGCAGACAGCGACAACGCTAACGGAGGCACGTCAGCGACTTACCGCCAAGATTGCACGATTGCATGAATTTGAAAAAGAACCAGCGCTCGCACATCCGTTTGAATTTTCCGATTTTGGTTTGCGTCGGCGGTTTTCCGGTGAGTGGCATGATGAAGTGATCGAGACACTGGCACGCGAAGTTCCGCAATTTTTTAAAGGGACTTCTAATGTGTATCTCGCAAAAAAATTCAAATTATTCCCAATCGGTACAATGGCGCATGAGTACTTACAGTCCTACCAGGCGTTTGGCGTGCGCTTACGCGATTTTCAGAAAGCAGCATTAGAAGATTGGGTGCAGGAGTATCGCGGTGACCTTGGTATCGCTTTGACTGATGTGGTTGGAATGGATGCTTTTCTCGCTGATTTTGATTTGTATTTTGCGAAATTATTTGATGGTTTGCGTCATGACTCTGGCGATCCGGTCGTGTGGGGAGAAAAAGCGCTGGCGCATTATGCGAAGTTGCGGATTGATCCGCATACCAAGCGTCTGGTATTTTCTGATGGACTTGATTTTGATACGGCATTTTCTTTGTACCGTCACTTTGCCGATCGCACGATGCCGGCTTTCGGTATTGGTACCAATCTCACCAATGACACGGGCATCGCGCCGTTAAACATCGTCATGAAGCTCACATCGTGTAACGGACAATCGGTTGCGAAACTGTCTGATGCCGCAGGCAAGACTTTATGCACAGATGAGACCTTTCTTGCGTATTTGCGGCAAATTTTTAATCATCCTGTCATCTGATCAGCGGACAATTTGCCACTTATCTATCAACGGTATAACAGAATAAAATGATCACTCGTCCAACAATGAAATACCTGCTATCTGCGTCACTGGTATGGATGTTAGCTGCCTGCAACCAACCTTTGAAGTCTTTGGCGCCAGAAGTGCCAGTGAGCACCACTCAAGCACAACGCCCACCTGTGATTCTGGTATCGATTGATGGATTTAAGCCAGAGTATTTGCAGCGTGGCGTAGCCCCAACCTTAAGCACGCTGGCTGATCAAGGTGTGTTGGCCGATGTGATGCGACCGTCGTTTCCTTCCATTACCTTTCCGAATCACTACACGCTGGTAACCGGCTTGCGTCCCGATCACCACGGTATAGTTGGCAATACGATGGACGACCCGCAGATACCAGATCAGCATTTTAGTCTGGGAAATCACGCCGCAGTTGTTGATCGCCGCTGGTGGGATCAGGCTGAACCAATATGGGTTACTGCTGAAAAGCACGGCGTGCATGCCGCAACGATGTTTTGGCCTGGTACGGAATCAGATATTCAGGGTGTTCGCCCCACCGAATGGCGCCCCTTTGATGGCAAGCTGCCACCTGCAAGTCGGGTTGACGTGCTGCTGGGGTGGATGGATAAACCCGCGGCACAACGCGCTGGTTTTTTTACGCTGTACTTTGATGACGTCGATCACGCCGGACATGAGTCTGGTCCTGACTCGTCGCAGGTGACCGAGGCGGTAGCAAAAGTCGATCAGGCCCTGAACCGCTTAATGGCTGGGCTTGCGGCACGCCAGATCACAGCCAATATCGTGATTATATCCGACCATGGCATGGCATCAACGAGTGCTGATCGGGTGATTTATCTGGACAAATTCATCGCCACGAGCAACTTCAAGTTGGTCACCTCGGGTACTTATGCTGGGATTGATCCACTTCCGGGGCAAGCGTCCCTGGTTAATAAGGCGCTGGTCAAAAAACATGACCACATGGCATGCTGGAATAAAGCGGATATTCCAGCCCGTTATCAGTATGGTAAACATCCACGAGTGCCAGCGATTGTCTGTCTGGCCGACGTGGGTTGGCTCATCTTTGGCGCTGAAGATCCCAAAATTCATGCCAACGGTGGTTCTCATGGCTATGACAATATGACCAGAGAAATGGGTGCTTTATTCATCGCTAACGGGCCTGCCTTCAAACAGCATGTAAGCTTGCCAGCATTTGATAATGTCGATGTGTATCCGTTAGTCATGAGATTGATCGACGTGCCCGCCTTACCATCGGATGGCAGTCTCACATCGACTGCTGCTGCTTTACGCTAAGTTCTTCAAATTCAGTGGCTGCATGCGATTCAGATATTTGACCAGGATACGGTAGGTGTCTCGGTCAAATCTGGGTTTGCCCGACTCCAGCAAGGTCTGGATTTCAGCCTCATCTTTGGCACGCCCAAGATAGCACCAGGCTTCAATGACGTGATAGACGTTCCCTTCTTTGAACGTGGCTGGTCCGTTGAACGGCCACGCTTTTAGCTTCATTTCGCCGAGTGCTTCGATCAGTCGCAGATTGTGTTGGAGCGGCGATTCTTGGCCGACACAGGCACCTTTACATTGCTTTAACTGACGCGCAAAACAGGGCTTGCCTGCGCCACCTTTTTCTAACCCCAGCGTTGCCGCACACAATTGAAATTGTTTTACCGCTTGCAATAAAAATTCACGCGCACTGGCACCGCTTTTAAAGAGGCCGTACAGCTGTTCTTGTCGCCCGAGATCTAGATCGCGTCCATACGCTAGTTGTGGCTGCAATAGACCCGATCCCATATCCACCAAGCGCCAGGAGCAGAACTCGGTGTTACGACGTAACTGGCGATTGAGCGTCGGCTGCTTTTCTTTGATCAAACGCGCTTCGGTGATTAAGGCATCGACTTCGCCTTCACATTCTATCCATTCAATATCTCGCACCTGGAGAGAGATATTCATTTCTTTGGCGATTGCGTGATCAGAAGAAAAATGCGATAACACGCGCTGGCGCAGGGTGTTACTTTTACCGATGTAAAGCGGCAAACGGTTTTCTGCGTAGAACAGATAAACGCCATAACCTTTAGGTAACTGGTCGACAATATCAGCATCCAGATGCGGTGGTAAACTGGAACGGGTAGTGAGTTCTTTGACTGTCGCTGTCAGTTGATCTTCTGGTAACGAGGTTTCTAAGGTACGCCAGAATTGATAAATAGCATCCGCATCACATAAAGCGCGATGACGATCACCTTCTCCCGTGATCTGGTGGCGTTCCATAATGCTGTCGAGATTATGCTTGGCAAATTGCGGAAACAATTTGCGTGATAATTTGAGGGTGCATAGCACCGTTGAGCGGAACGATTGATCTAAGCGCTTACATTCGTTCTTCAGAAAGCCGTAATCAAAACGGGCATTGTGCGCGACAAAAATATGACCTTGTAATCTTGCCAGTACATCGTCAATGACTTGTGCAAACGTAGGTTGATCCGCGACCATGGCATCGCTGATGCCAGTCAACTGTTCCACAAAGGGGGGAATCGGTGCTTCGGGGTTCAGGAGCTGGCTCCAGCGCTCAACCTTGATACCATCGTAGGTGACGATCGCGATTTCGGTAATGCGATCACGGGTTGCAATCGTGCCTGTAGTTTCCAGGTCGACAAAGGCCAGCGGGCGTGCAAGTAGGGTTGACATCGTTGCTCATTCAATAAATTTCCCGCCATTGTATCCCCTGCGGCAAATTCTGGCGCTATCAGGGAGTTAATGCGTGTCTCAGCTTTGGAATTCCTGCTCTACGCGAATCATGCACAATGAACCATTTTTCTTCATCCTGCATCGAGGAGTGTTGTTATGTCCGCTGTGTCTCTACTGCCAGTTCCCGCTCATGTACTTGATGCCGCAGGGCAGGTCGCATTTGGAAAATATACCGGTGCGATTGCTGAGATCGACTGGTTGGCGCTGGGTGCACCGTATCAGCGTAGTCGGTGGTGGCGACGCACGCATCATAAGCGCTGGCAATATCTGGCATTGGCGACGGAGGAGATTTTCTGTGGCGTTGCTATCGTTGATGTCGGCTGGACAAATACCGCCTTCGCTTATGTGTTTGACAGGAAGCAGAAACAGTTGATTGGTCGTTTTTCGCAGGATGGCTTGCCCGGCATGACCGCACACGTGAATAATCGCCCTTCACATGGTGCTGCCAGCCATTTTCAATGTTTAGGTAAGCGCATTGATTTTAGCATCTCGACAGACGGCGAAGCGATCCTTGACGTCGATTGCCATAAGTTCTCACTTCACGCCGCGTTTTGTCTACGAGAGGCGGCACCTAGTCTGACAGCGATTGGTCCAGTTGAGGGCGGTAGCGTGCATGCAACGGTGAAATCGTCTGGCATCCCGCTGCAGGGTGTTGTCGATGTTGCTGGACGCCAGTTTTTGTTGGACGGCGGCATAGGCAGTAGCGATTACAGCAATGGTTTTCTAGCACGCGAAACGGCATGGCGCTGGGCTTCTGCACATCAATTGGAGATCGGATTTAACTTGCAGGCAGGTTATTTTGGGGAAAGCGAAAATGCGCTCTGGCTCGATGGTGAACTGATTGCTTTAGGTGCAGCACGCTTTGAATTTGATCCTGCATGTCCCATGGGTATCTGGCATATCACAACGGATGATGGCTTACTGGACGTGTATTTTCAGCCAGAAGGATGTCGGCAGGAAAATAAGAATCTGCTGATTGCGGCGAGTCGTTATATTCAGCCCATTGGGACTTTTCGTGGTTGGGTGAGGGCGCATGTGGATGCGCCAGCACGGGCGATTGCTGATCTGGTGGGTGTTACCGAAGATCATTATTCAAGGTGGTGAATAGTGACTGAGAGACAATAAGCACAGTCAGTGCGCTATTTCTGCCTCCCTTTTTTTGCGTAAAGCTTGATCTAGCCGAAATGCTGATAACCCTGGGCATGCTACAAGAGTACTTTAGCGTACTTCATCTTGTTAGCCATGTTGACACTCCAGCTCAGTGACTTTTCCATCGAAGAATTTCTTGCTCATTATTGGCAGAAAAAACCAGTCCTGATCCGTCAGGGGTTTCCGGGTTTTTATGATCTCATCCGGCCTGACGAGTTGGCTGGCCTGGCGTGTGAGCCGCAGATTGAGTCGCGCTTGATTTATAAGCAGGACGGCGCTTGGCAGGCGGAGTCTGGCCCCTTTGAGAGTTATGGCCGGTTTGGGAAAAAAGACTGGACGCTGGTTGTGCAGGCAGTCGATCACTGGTCGCCGGATGTGGCTGATCTGGTGCAGGCATTTTCATTTATCCCTAAATGGCGTCTGGACGACGTGATGATCAGTTATGCCACCAACGGTGGCGGCGTTGGCCCACACATTGATTTGTATGACGTCTTTATCTGTCAGGGATCTGGTCGGCGTCACTGGCGGGTCGGTGAGCGTGGCGATCATCGTCAGTTTGCTGCACACCCAGCTTTGCTGCACACAGCGCCTTTTGACGCGATCATTGATGCTGAACTGATCGCGGGCGATATCTTGTACATCCCACCTGGTTTTCCACATGACGGCATTTGCCTTGAAAACTCCATGAGTTTTTCTGTCGGGTTCCGAAGTAAGTCGGCGCGCGACATGCTCAGCGGATTGGCAGATCACCTGATCGATAACGAATTAGGGTCCGCCTTGATTAGCGATGCCGGACGGCCATTACATACGGAACAAGGGCATATTAATCGGAGCGACATGGCGTTGATGAAAGCGCAAATGCAGGCGGTTCTGGACGATGAGCTGGTGATGGCTGATTTTGTGGGTAGTTTTTTATCTAAAACAAAATGCGAGCTTGATTTGCAGGCACTGGAGGATGAGATCACGCAGGATGATTTGCTTGATCTGTTGCAAAACGAAGGTCTACGCCGGACGGGGGGCTTGCGGTGCTTCTATCTGGATCAGACGATTGATCAGGGTGTTTGCTACGTCGACGGACAGCGCTACGAGTTTGGTTCATCAGCACGCGAGTCGGTAATTGCTTTGTGTGATAACGATGAAGTGGATGAGGAGATGTTGGAGGGTGGTTTGCAGCTCTCAGGGTTTGTTGCAGCATTGCTTGAGTGGGTGAATCAGGGGTATTGGTATGCGGAGTGATGATTGCTCCATAAGTAGTCTTTCTCCGCGAAGACGGGATACCCAGCCCTACCTTGTTGCTTGCATTGGATAACGTTACTTCATGCTTTAAAGAGATAAAAAAACGGCGTTCAGATTATTCTGAACGCCGTTTCGTCGTATTTATCGGTACGTTATGGTGCGCCAGATTTATTCCGGCAACGCGACCCGGTTATCGGTACTGAACTGGTAATCGCGGAACACATGTTCTGCAGTCAACAATTGGTAGCTGCCGTCTGCGTGTTTGCGGGTGGTATCTTTGAGGCGATACGTAGTTTGTCCGCAGGTCCAGCAATTGAAGTTACGCATGTGCGTGCACAGGCAAGTTTTGTCCATGACAACTACTTTTTTGGCATCAGGGTGCGCGGCGACTTCGCGGTTGTATGAGGTAATGTACGCACAGTTACCGTTGCCATCGAGCAGATAACCATAGGATTCGCAGCCGGGGCGAATTCCGTCACCGATGGCAGGGGTATTTTTTAACATCCGCATTGGATAGCCCGTTGGCGAGATATGATTGACTTCGATGTCTTCTTCGCTGGCTTTAAAGTATTCTTGCTTTACGTCATCTGGCAAGCCGCATTCGTTCGTGACGGTAAAGCGGGTCGCCACCTGTACAGCGGATGCGCCATTTTCCAAGAAAGAGACTGCATCGCTGCCAGTAAAAATACCACCAGCGGCAATCAGTGGGATATCCAAGTTTTCGGCTTTTAAATAAGCAGCAATTTCTGTGATAATCGTTTGCAAATCGTAAGTTGCCCAGTCATCACCAAAACCCAGATGGCCACCAGCTAACGGACCTTCGACGATAACATAGTCAGGCAGACGGTTTATTTTGGCGTTCTTACGCAAGAATAATTGCAATGCGCGCAATGAAGAAACGATGATTCCTAGCTTTGCTTCGCGGAAACGTGGGTGCTCAGCCATGAGGCCAAACGAACTCAGATGCAGACCTGCACTCAAGGTAATGCCGTCAATCCCGCCATCCAGCGCTGCTTCGAGGCGTACTTTCAGGGTCTCACGCGGACCGTTCATGGTCAGCTTTTCCATGCAATTGACAAAAATCATGCCAGTGCCTTGCTTGGCTTCCATGGTCTTACTGACATGCATACGAGTCGCATCAGCCAAATGCTCAAGATTGAATTTGATGTCAGTCTTGTCGCTATTATTGATGTTGTATTTGTAGTACTTCGTTTTTTCTTTGATGTAACTGGTATCAAAACGACGGTCAGTGACGTCATGTACCATCGCATCAGAAATGTGACCAATACCGCCGAGACGTGCCGCCACCAGTGCTAATTCTGCAGTGGAAATATCAACACCCATCCCACCAATCATGATAGGAACCAGTTCATCTTTGCCTAGCTTCAGGCGGAAATCATCTACTCGTTTCATTGCTATCCTTGACACATTGAGCTTAAAGGTCACACCCAAGTCCGGTTTTTTTCAGTGGGTGAAGCCGTCATTCAGAATGAAGGCGACCCAGATTGTAAGCCAGTCGGGGTATGTGCTGTGAATAATTTAAATACCAAATTCAGCGCATAGGTGATCTGAAAATTGCGAAAAAACCGCACAAAAAAATTGCCATATATTTAATTTTTTTGATGTTGCATACAGCTAGACGATGTTGAATGGAAAATAATCAAATTTAGACTAATTTCTCTAATTTCAGTTCTCGACTAAATTTTGCTACATGGCTTTCGAACAGGGCAAAAAATTTTTTTAACGAATTATTTTTTACGTAATCTTGATATTAATCAAATGCATTTTAGAGGTTTTTGGCACTCTCAGAAGTATATCCTGCGTTGTCGAATGTGCCTGATAACTGTGTCATGGCAATGACAAGTGTATGCGGAGAAATGTTCATTCGTTTTTTGAGCAAATAGTTTTATTGAGTGGTGTCGTCCTTGTTGCGTTACCTGCACTACCAGCGAAGTTTCCTCCAACCTGTTTGTTGGACCGGTGTTAAAAATGTCCACGCTAGGAAGCGGCTTTGTTTATTTCCTTGTGCCATTGCAATTTCACGTTGCTCTTGTACGCCAACACGCTTGAGTATTACTTTTAATGGCGCCAGATTGGCCGACTTGGAAACTAGGCAAGTGAACCAGAAGCAACGTCCTGAGAGGGCCGTACTTTCTTTGATCATGCGCTCGATAAACGCCAGCTCTCCACCTAGACACCACAGTTCAGCGCCTTGACCACCAAAATTTAAGACGGGTGTAGCTGAATCGTTTGTAAATTTTTTGCTGAGATTATTCCATTTTCGTTGCGTACCTTCTTGCGCTTCTGCTAAAGATCCGTGAAAAGGCGGGTTGCACATCGTCAGGTCAAACCAATCGTCAGGCGCGATGATGTTATTAAAGATCGTGTTTGGATCGTGTTGCAAACGCAGCGTAATTTGGCTTGAAGACGCCGGATTGCTATCGAGTATCTTCTGGACATTGCTGAGTGAATCGGCATTGATGTCTGAGGCAACAAAATGCCATCCATACTCAGCGACACCCAGCAGAGGGTAGATGCCACTGGCACCAGTTCCGATGTCTAGGACGGTCAGTCGCTGTTTTTTTGGGAGTTTGCCCTGATGACTCTGACGCAAAAGGTCTGCCAGATAGTGAATGTAGTCGGCGCGCCCAGGTATTGGTGGACAAAGCTGCCCGTCAGGAATATCCCATTCAGTAATGCCGTAGTCCGTCTTGAGAATCGCCGCATTGAGTGTTTTAACCGCCAATGGATCGGCAAAGTCAATGCTGGTCTGTCCATGTTGATTCAGGCTGATGAATGGTGTTAGCGAAGGGGTGCTCTGACGCAAGCGTTCAAAATCATATTGACCTTGATGACGGTTGCTGTGATGAAAAGGATTTTTTTTGATAGACATGTGTAACAGAACAGTAAAAGCAATAAGAGCAGTCAAACGTTTGTATGTGATCTGACCTGAGCGGCATCAGCTTCGCTCTCGGTATTGTAAGCCGCTCCACGCCTATTTCTATTGATTGCTTGCCTAATCATCTTCAATTCAAATTTATTTCGATACATTGCGAATTAGGTAGTAGATCTTTAGGACGCGAAAATGTCTGGTTTAAATAGAGATGCGTTTCTAATATGAAAAAAATTCCAGCATTTTCATGCGCTTGTCACAAACTCTCGCGACACTAGCAACTGACTTCAGGACTAACTCAACATTATTCTGGCACGGGCATCCTTTGCACAAACAATGTTGGCTAGGTCTTTGATACTTGCGACAACACGTTAAACAATGCTTTAACACAGATGATATTGACTATCGTGTTTTATACAGTTAACAAAAACTTTCCTCAACGGAGATGTGAAATGATGAAATTGCGTTCGATCGCGCTTGCGTGTTCGATACTGGCACTTGCCGCCGGTTGCAGTAAAGGGTCTTCCAGTAATACGACTTCTTCCAGTGTCGTCAGTGTGACAGGTGTTGCTGCTGCTGGATATCCATTAGCTGGCGTTGTTATTAGCGCGACTGATGCGACCGGTACCATTACGACCTCTGCAGTGACAGATGCTGCTGGGCATTACGTACTAAGCCTGGCTGGCACGGCACCCTATTTGTTGACTGCACCTTATACTGACGTCGATGGCACGCCTGCGGTGCTGTCTGCCGCGATTAGCCCGAGCGTTGTTTCTGGTCAGACCGTCGCAGTACAGGCAAACCTAAATCCACTGACGTCATTGATCTCTCAGCGCGTCATCGGCATTGTTCCAACGAGTAGCACAGTCGCTGCTGCGACAGTAGCGAAAATCAGTGGCGCTCAGATTACTGCTGCCGAGCAAACTTTCAGTACCTTGTTACAGCCTGTTTATACGGCGTTGTCAATTCCGACAACAGAGACGACTGATCCAATCGGCTCAACGGCATATAAAGCAGGTACTGCAGACCCATTGGATAACTTGTTCAATCTTTCCCGTTTTAATGTTCACAACGGCACGATCAGTATTGGTACGGATGCCAATAAAACAGTATTAAATGTGCCAGCAACAGGCACCTTGTCAACCACCGTGCCTACAAACTCAGTGACCTCACTCACTGCATTAGCGACAGGCGCGACAACGACGCCAATTACCAATGTGATCGTGGTGATCGGCGAAAATCAAACCTTTGACGGTCTTTTTGGTGCCTATTCTGCGCCACAAGGGCAAACTATCAAGAACTTGCTGTCACAAGGCATTATTAAAGCAGACGGCACACCAGGTCCTAATTTTGCGCTGGCGTTACAAAATCAGGGCGCAGCTCAGAGTACTTATACTGTTTCCCCGACACGTGGCGCAGCCTATCCAACTTTGCCACAACCGTTACAGATTGGTGAATTAACGCTAAGCTTTCAGACCTTGGGTGGAACAGCCGACACCCGGTTCCCAGCGACATTACCTAGTGGACCATTCCAGATCACGTCTTATGTTCCTTATGGCGTCACTGCAACCAATCCGCTCGGAGTAACGACAGGTGATCCTGTACATCGCTTCTTCCAAATGTGGCAACAAACGGGCGGCACAAATGCGAAGCTCGACATGTTTACATGGATTGCCGCCAACACTGGTCAAGGTGGTGATACGCAAGGCGTCACAGCAGCGAATCCAGCGCAAGGTGGCGAGTTGATGGGGTTTTTCAATATGGCGACGGGCGATGCGCCATATTTCAATTCATTGGCTCAAACTTATGCACTGAGTGACAATTATCATCAGTCAATCATGGGTGGCACTGGTGCGAATTTCTTTGCAATGGCAACTGCTGACGTTCCCTATTTCAACACCAACGGCACGATTGCCGTACCGCCCGCCAATCAGATCGAAAATCCAAACCCGCAATCAGGTACGGCTAACTTTTACATCAAAGACGGCTATAGCGGCGGTTCTTACGTTAACTGCTCGGATACTACGCAACCAGGTGTTGCTTCGATCCTGTCAGTTCTGACGAAAAATGGTGTAACAAGTAACTGTGACGCCGGCAAGTACTACCTGGTCAACAACTATGCACCAGGTTACGATATGAATGGTAACGTTCAGCCTATCGGAACAAATAATTACAACTACCCACCACAAACTGTGCCAACCATTGCCGAAGCATTGGCAAACAAAGGTGTTACATGGAAATGGTATACCGGCGGGCGTGAATTAGCGGATGTGACGAGCGATGCTGCAGCGTTTGGTGTTCCTCTTACGGTAGCGCAGGCGGCACAATACAACGCGATCGGCGATCCACTGGTGGCCTCTAAAAATGTCATGACGTCGACAACGCTAAAAGCAGGTCTGGCGGGCTTAACAACGTTCTTCAGCGACGTCCAAAAAGGCACATTGCCAGCGGTATCATTTGTTGTTCCGAAAAATCTCGATAGCGGTCATCCAGGTTATTCTGTACCAGCGAAATATGAATACTTCTTACAAAATCTGATTGCGAAGGTAAAAGCTAATCCAACATTGTGGGCGCATACAGCGATTATTGTGACAACGGATGAAGGTGGTGGACACTTTGATACAGGTGCGATTCAGAACATCGATTTCTTTGGTGATGGCCCACGTATTCCATTCCTGATCGTATCGCCTTATGCACGCACTAACTACATTGATCACACTTATCACGATCATACGTCGGTGATGAAGTTTATCGAGCGCAACTGGAAATTGTCGCCGTTGTCTAATCGCAGCCGTGACAACCGGCCAAATCCAGCAATGATGAGCACCAATCCTTACCTGCCAGCAAATGCAGGTGCCATTGGCGACTTGACAACGATGTTTAATTTCTAATCCCTTGTCGTGACATCAAACGGAGTGAATGCCTGGCATTGACTCCGTTTTTCTTTTCCAGAAATTTCTGAAAAAAATTGACGTACCAGAATGGTATGGCGCGAAAAGCATTGCACAGCAATGTGTTTTCACAAGTTTCTTATTGTTGAGGTTGGTCGTTATGTGTACTCGTCGTCAAACGTTCGTTCTTTCGGTATTGCTATTGTTAAGTGCCTGCCATAAACAGACAGAAGCACCTGTCAAGCCAGCTGCGAATCATCCACAGCAGCCTGCTGCTGCAAAAAAAGTCTGGGTTGATTATCCAAACCCAGAAACACCATTAAGCCCGCAAGCACAATTAGGTAAACAGTTATTTTTTGATGTTTCGTTGTCGGCATCAGGAAAGATGTCGTGTGCTACCTGCCACCAACCCGACCACGCCTATGCACCAGCGAATAATCTCGCTGTTCAGCTTGGCGGACCAGATATGCAGCAAGCGGGAACCAGAGCCGTACCATCGTTGCGCTATCTTGGCTTTACACCAAAATTTACGCGTCATTTTTATTTGCCTGCCAGTGAAGGCCTTGAAGATGAAGGCCCGA
Source organism: Undibacterium sp. RuRC25W (assembly GCF_049339825.1). Taxonomy (NCBI): domain Bacteria; kingdom Pseudomonadati; phylum Pseudomonadota; class Betaproteobacteria; order Burkholderiales; family Oxalobacteraceae; genus Undibacterium; species Undibacterium sp. RuRC25W. The sequence goes on from NZ_JBMPPD010000025.1 coordinate 73,189, forward strand.
CCGGTGGTTTTACACACGATGGCGCAGTAGATTCGCTGAGCAAACAGGCCGCGGTACCACTCCTAGCTGCCAATGAAATGGCCAACCTCACAGCAGAGAGTTTTACGGAGAGGCTTCAGCATAGTCCGGTTGCTTCTGAATTTATCAAGGTGTTCGGTGCGGATGCCTTAAAGAATGCCACATTGGCATTGGAGCAAGCAGGCAATGCGCTGGAGTCTTTTCAGACTGAAGACTATAGTTTTCATCCGTATACGAGCAAATATGACGCTGTCGTCTCTGGAGAAGCACAGCTCACCGACGCCGAGTCGCGCGGCTTTATTGTTTTTCATGATCCAGGTAAAGGTAACTGTGCCAAATGTCATATCGACCGTATCGGCGGTGGCGGACGCCCTGCACAATTTACCGATTATGGATATGAAGCAATCGGTGCCCCTCGTAACTCGGACATACCCGCCAATAAAAATGCAGCGTATTTCGATCTCGGACTATGCGGTCCAGCGCGTCAGGATCTGAGTAAAGAAACTAGTTACTGCGGTATGTTTAAAACACCAACCTTGCGCAATGTGGCGACCCGTCAGGTATTTTTGCATAACGGTGTTTTTAAGAGTCTCGATGATGTGATTCATTTTTATGCTGAGCGTGATATCAAGCCAGAAAAATGGTATCCAAAAGTGAATGGGAAAATCGTGATGTATAACGATGTACCTAAAAAATACCAAGAAAATGTGGATCGTTTTACGGCACCATTTAACCGCAAAAAGAGCGACAAGCCAGCGATGACTGAAGAAGAAATGCAGGATCTGCTGGCATTCCTCAAAACGCTGGACGATGGCTACCGGAAAACGGTAAAACAATAAAAATTGAGCTTCCCTCGATAATTAGTTCACCATCAGGTGAATGTCATGCAGCGAGATTCTCTTGATTTTGTTTCTTCATCCAGTCTTCCAGATATTGAACGGGAGAGCGGTAACCTAATGTCGAATGCTGCCGTGTTCGATTATAAAACACCTCAATATATTCAAAGCTCGCAGCTTTCATTGCATCATGGGT